>JAHDEQ010000029.1:0-1702 GCA_020628755.1 Saprospiraceae bacterium | reverse complement strand
AATACTCTTAATATTTGATACAAATATTTTTGGGTTCGGTAAAAAAGCGTAGGGCTTCTAAACCACCTTCTCGTCC
This sequence comes from Saprospiraceae bacterium, assembly GCA_020628755.1. Taxonomy (GTDB): domain Bacteria; phylum Bacteroidota; class Bacteroidia; order Chitinophagales; family Saprospiraceae; genus JAHDES01. Next base: position 1,626 of record JAHDEQ010000029.1, on the reverse strand, counting down.
TACTCCTGAATTTTTGACACCGCCAAAAGGCGTTCTCAAATCACGCAGCAACCAACAATTGACCCAAACAATACCTGCTTGGAGTCGTTCGCCTAAGCGATTGGCGCGTCGAATATCTTTTGTCCAAACGGTTGCCGATAATCCATAATTGGTACTATTGGCCAAGCGAATGGCTTCTTCTTCGGTATCAAAAGGTGTAATGGTTACGACAGGGCCAAAAATCTCTTCTTGATTGGTGCGACATTGAGGGGGCAAGCCCTCAATCACCGTCGGCTTTAAGTAGTAACCACCCGACAAATTACCTTTTAGTTCAACTACTTCTCCCCCACATAAAACTTTTCCTCCTTCTTCACGTGCCAACTCAATCCGTTCTTGAATTTTTTCAAAATGCGGTTTAGAAACCACTGCTCCCAAATCTGTAATTTCTGCAAAAGGGTCTCCTACTTTTAATAATCGAGTTCGTTTGACCAATTCATTTTTAAACTTTTCATAGAGTGGACGTTCTACATAAACCCGTGAACCACAAAGGCAAATTTGACCATTATTGGCAAATGAAGAGCGCATGGTCGTGGACATCATTTCATCAAAATCGCAATCGGCAAAGATGATATTTGGGTTTTTACCTCCTAATTCTAAAGACAATTTTTTAAACATGGGGGCAGCCGTTCGAGCCAAATGCTTTCCTGTATTTGTACCACCTGTAAATGAAATTGCTTTGATGCGTGGATGCTCCACAATGGCTTGTCCTGCTCGTTTTCCGTAACCATGAATAATATTCAGAACGCCATCGGGCAAACCTGCTTCTTGGCAGGCTTTGCCCAAAAGATAAGCTGTCATGGGTGTGATTTCTGAAGGTTTGGCCACGACACAATTGCCTGAGGCAAGGGCTGGCGCAATTTTCCAACTAAACAAATAAAGTGGCAAATTCCAGGGAGAAATACAGCCGACCACGCCAATCGGTTGACGCAAGGTATAATTGATAGCTTGCCCTTCCATGTGATGCGACTCCGAAGAAAAATGCAAAATCGCCGTTGCAAAAAACTGAAAATTGGAAACGGCTCTCGGAATATCTATTTTTTGAGCAACTGAAAGCGGTTTGCCCGAATCCATACTCTCGGCTTTTGCGTATTCATCTAAGTTTTGTTCGATAATATCGGCGATTCGAGTGAGGATTTTGTAGCGTTTTTGAACGCCACAAGACGACCACTCTGGAAAGGCACGTTCGGCAGCTTGAACCGCACGTTCGACATCGGTTTCGTCAGAATCAGGGATGAAAGAATAAACTTTTCCTGTCGCTGGATTGTAGTTGTCTATATACTCTGCGGAATCAGCTTGGATGAAGACACCGCCTACAAAGTTTTTTATATATTTATCAGCCATATTGACGGGTTTGTGTGTGTTTTCTCTTTAAATACTGAAGCATTGAGTAAAAATAACTTTTCTTTTGCAGAAAATACGTACCGTTTATAAATTCTTTAAATCAATTTTATTCTTATAAATGATTCAACAATTCTTGGTCAGACTTCTTTTATCTCCCATTTCATTGCTGTATGGCATTGGGGTGAGTATTCGTAACTTTTTGTATCGAAAGGGTTTGCTCAAAGGTGTTGAGTTTGATATTCCGAC
>JAHDEQ010000028.1:18775-26994 GCA_020628755.1 Saprospiraceae bacterium | reverse complement strand
AACTTTGCCGCCAATAATAAGTCATTGACCAAAGTATTGAGGCGTTCCGTTTCTTGGAGTGCACTGGTACTCAATTGGTCTTGCTGTGTTTTGCCAAGTGTTCTTTTCAGAAACGTTTCTAAAGTTAGTCGTATAGAAGCAATCGGAGATTTGAGTTCGTGCGTAATGGAAAGCAAAAAATTGCGATTCTGTTCTTCTGCCAAAATCGCTCGATTATAACCTCTATTAATCAACCAAACGCCAATGACTAAGCTGATTACAAAAACTACTGCTTCGCCCAAAATCATATATTCTTGACGTTTGTAGCGTTTGGTTAACTCCTGAAAAGTAGGGGTTTGTTGAAACTCCGTTACGGAGTTAGTTTCTTTTTTAGCTGCACTAATTAGTTCAAAATATTCGACTTTGGCAAGGTAAGCATCTTGGTTTTTTTGAAACAGCAATACCGTCCACCAGCTAAATGCCAAAAGCATATAAGCGATGACCACATAAGTGAGTACACGTAATTTAATATTGCGTTTCATAGTACAAAATTGCATAATATTACACGGAGATTCTCCATTTTAGTGTAAATTTTATTTTCAAAAACTAGAAATACGGCTACAAATAATCTTCCCTAAAGCACATTCACTCATCGAATGAGCAATTTTCAAATCAAAGTACTAATTTGCTTTCTGAAGGTATAGGACAAATTACACTTTGAGAATTAAAAGAGTACAACATCGAAGTTGAAAACTGGGACGAACCGATTGTTAAACGTTTGTCGTAGTTTTCAACTACGATACCATATGCTTGTTTTTTACAATTTGTCCTGGATCCGTTTTTGAAAAAAACAATAATACCATGTTTAGAAAAATTGCTTCTTTTTTCTTTCAGAAACATCGCAAAAAAACCTTGTTTGGTTTATTTGTTTTGCTCGTCTGGTATTGGTGGATTTTACCTCGTCCGCTATTTACCACTCCGACTTGTATGGTTTTGGAGGATGCTAAAGGCGATTTGCTCGGTGCAAGAATTGCAGCCGATGGGCAATGGCGTTTTCCGTATCAAAAAGACATTCCTAAAAAATTTGAAGCTGCTATTATCGAGTTTGAAGACCGTCGTTTTCATTCGCATTGGGGCATCGATCCCAAAGGCATAGCTCGTGCTATCAATCAAAATATTCGCAATAAAAAAATTGTCAGTGGAGGGAGTACGATTTCGATGCAAGTTATCCGAATGGCACGTAGAGGAAAAAAAAGAAACCTAATTCAAAAAGTTATTGAAGCAGTTTTGGCAACTCGTTTAGAACTCTCTTACTCCAAAGACGAAATCCTCGCTTATTATGCTTCCAATGCACCTTTTGGTGGCAATGTGGTGGGCTTGGATGCCGCTTCGTGGCGTTATTATGGTAAAAATCCAAAATTGTTAAGTTGGGGCGAAGCTGCGACTTTGGCAGTCTTGCCCAACAGTCCTGCTCTTATTCATCCTGGGCGAAACCGACAAGCACTTTTTGAAAAACGAAATCGTTTATTAGACCGCTTACTCGAACAAGGTGTGATTGACCAACTCACCAATGAATTGGCGAAGGAAGAGCCTTTGCCCGACAAACCAAAAACCTTGCCCCGACTTGCTCCGCATTTGTTGGATAGAGCTTATTTGGAATATTTTGATGATAAAGTAGGAAGCCTTACCCGTTTGCAAACCACGCTAAACGCTCGTTTGCAAAGCCAAGTCAATCAAATTGTCAAAAAACATCATAATTTATTGATACACAATGAAATTAATAACCTTGCGGCTTTAGTCGTTGAGGTAGAATCGGGTAATATAGTAGCCTATGTGGGCAACGAAATTACAGCTGGTTTGGAGCATGGCCAAGCGGTTGATGTGATAAAAGCTCCTCGGAGTACAGGGAGTATTCTCAAACCTTTCTTGATGGCTTTTGCCTTACAAGACGGACATATTTTGCCCAATAGTATTTTGAGTGATGTCCCGACTCAATTGAGTGGTTATCGTCCCGAAAATTATCATGAGACCTACGATGGAGTAGTGCCATTGAGTCGAGCTTTGTCTCGTTCGCTCAATGTGCCATTTATCCGACTCTTGTCTAAATATGGATTGGCAAAATTTCATCAAAATCTACAACATCTTGAACTAGAAAGTATCAGCCGCCCTGCGAGTCACTACGGATTGCCTTTGGTCTTAGGAGGGGCCGAAGCATCGCTTTGGGACATTACCCGTGCATACACTAATATGAGCCGAATATTGAATAATTACATTTCCAATAATTCAAAATACCATAAAAACGATTTTAGAAATCTCAATTATGTTTTTGGAAATGAACAAACCGAGATTAAAGAAAGGGAACTAGAAGAAGAGCCGCCTATTTTGGGGGCAGCAGCGATATGGCATACCTACGAAGCCATGCAAAATGTACAGCGTCCGACTTCTGAAGGCAATTGGCAAGATTTTGAGTCGAGTCATCGTATTGCTTGGAAAACGGGGACGAGCTTTGGTTTTCGAGATGCTTGGGCCGTTGGTACAAATCCCAAATATGCGGTTGGCGTTTGGGTGGGCAATGCCGACGGCGAAGGTCGCCCTGGTTTGGTTGGCGTAAAAGCAGCAGCTCCAATATTGTTTGATATTTTTGATTTATTGCCTCGTAGCAATTGGTTTGATCCGCCTTATGACGATATGGTTCAAGTTCCCGTTTGTAAGCAAAGCGGTCATCGAGCACTCGATATTTGTGAACAAGACACGGTTTGGATTCCGCAAGTAGGAGTAAATACTCCTTCGTGTAAATATCATAGACTCCTTCATTTGGATGCTAATCAAGAACATCAAGTAAATGCCAATTGTGTTGCTCCTTCGGAGATAAAACATCAATCGTGGTTTGTTCTGCCGCCGATTGAGGAGCACTATTATAAACCCAAAAATCCTAATTATACGGTTGTACCACCTTTTCGGGAAGACTGTTTGGAAAATTTAAGTAATGAAGGAAAATGGATGCAACTGATTTATCCGAAGCAAGCCGCACAAATATATGTACCTATTGATTTAGACGGGGCGCAGAGTGCCACTGTGTTTAAGGTAGCGCATCGGCATACCGATGCGGTGATCCATTGGCATTTGGACCACACTTATATGGGCAATACTTCTGACTTTCATGAAATGGAACTTAATCCTGAATTGGGCAAACATCAATTGACTTTGGTAGATCAAAGAGGAAATCGTCTGGTACAAGATTTTGAAATAATAGGGAAAGAATAGAGTGGAGATTCAGAAAAGAGAAAAAAAAATCTCCTACATCAGGGAGGCTGGAAAATGTGACGTAGGAGAACTAAACATACTATGAGAAAACTACACAGTTCAAAGATAATATCATTTTTTTTAATATGAAATTAACTTTTATGTAAAGGTTTGATATTCGTTTTTAGTGGTATATGTTTTTTAGGGAGTGGTCGTTTTTGATAGGGAAATATTTAAAAATAGATAATTTATTTATTTTTTTAATGCTTAAAATATTGTAAAGCATTGTTTTAAAAATAAGAAAAGATTCAATAAATCTGGAGAAGATACTTAGGAGCAAAAAAAATTCCAACACCCCAGAAGGGAAGTAGGTGTTGGAAAGTTAAACATACTATGAGAAAACTAAGTGCAAGATAATATCTTGTGAGCACCTAAAAAGGTACTTTTATATTTTGGTGCTACATAAATAGTATGTGGTCATCTTTCCTTAGAAAGTGGTTATGTAGCATTCTCTTTGATGTCAAATTTTTAGTATCAGTAAGTGTGTTTTCAAAATGTTTGAAGAATTCCTGCACCTTAGGAGGGAGTAAAGATGCAGGAAAAATAAACAAACATACTATGAGAAAACTGATTGCAATATAAAGCCATGATTGATTCCAACAAACCAATAGTTAAGTTATGGAGCATAAAATACGCTAAACGGTAGGTTTGGGCTATTTAGTGGTATAGCAAAAAATACAATATGTGCTAAAATGAAGGGTAAATGACTCTTTTTGAGCGATAAAGTAGGACTATTCTTTCTTTAAAATAGTGTTGATAATCGGCATTTTGATGAGAATTTTGGTGCCTGAAGGACTTTGGCTGTCTTCGTCAACCAAATCTATTGTTTTTACATCGAGGTTTATCCTATTGTGCGAATTGCGGAGCAGCTCCAATCGTTGTTCGGTAATGCTAGTACCTCTTGATTGATGATTTTTGTAATGAGTTTCTAATTCTTGCAATTTACGAGCTCCCGAACGTCCGATACCATTGTCTTCGACGATGCACAACATCGTTTCTTCATCAATGTACTCAAACTTGATGGTCAACTTAGCATTTTTCTTGGTACGCAAACCATGTTCAATCGCATTTTCGACATAAGGTTGTATAATCATGGTCGGAATTTCCATGATGTCTTCTTCGATTTCTTCGTCTATTGTTATGCTATAGTTCAAATCATCAAAACGCAATTGTTGATTGATGTGGAGGTAATGTTCCAAAAACTCAATTTCTCTTTCTAAGGATATGCTTTCTAACTCCGAATATTCTAAAGATTGTCGCATCAACTTGGCAAAGCGTGCCAGAAACTGCGAAGCAGTATCTGCGTCATTGGTTATAATATAGCGTTGAATCGAATTTAAAGCATTGTACATAAAATGAGGATTCATTTGCGCACGCAAAGCTTTTTGTTGTAGTTTTTCGGTTTGCAAAGCCAATAATTCCAACTCTTGTTTGCGCTTTTCCGACTCAAACTGAATTTGCATTTTGCGTACTTTTTGTTCGCTTATTTCCTCATAATATCTAGTTTTTGCCATCACATGGAGCTTCAAATAGGAATGGGCATTTTCGTATTCTCCAATATCTTCATAATAATCAGCGATATTTTTTAAAATCACAGACAAAATCCGTGCATCGCCGATTTTTTTGGCATAATCAAAAGCCTTAATTAAGTGTTTTTGAGTTTTACCATCTTTATTTTTTGCTCGAAACAATTCTGCGCGCCAACTCTCAATATGAAAGAAGTTTTCGTAGTTTTTTTCTGCTTTTTCTTGATATAGTTTTTCCGCTTTGTCGTAATAGCTTTGTGCCTTATTGTAATTGCCTTTTAAGAAATAGCAACGACCTAGATTAGCACTCGCTCCAGCCCGAGCCGATTGGCTTATATCTTCGGGAATTTTGATGGCTTTTTCTAAAAAATATTCTGCCTTATCAATTTCATTTACCGCCATGTAGGCATCGCCTACATTGAGGTAGTGCCACGACAGGCGAGTTTTCATTTTATTAGATTTACAAATATCGAGTACTTTTAGATAGGCTTCCAAGCACTTTTCTTTTTCTTCAATTTCTTTATAAATATTTCCTAAACCACTGTAAATCAGTGTTAAAAAATACATATCCTTGATATTGGATTTATCGGCGTGTAGTAGGTTTTTTTGTTCAGCACTCAAAAAATGGGCGATGGCTTGTTCGTAATTGCCTTCATATAATTCCAAAAAGCCTTGTCGGCAAATGAGGCGTGCTTCGAGTCGAGGATTGGGAAATGACTTTAAGATTTGAGCCGCTTTTTCCAAAAAAGCAGCAGCTTTGTCTTTTTTCTTCAGATTGATAAGTACTCCTGTATAGTCAATAAAAGCATCAATTTGTTGTTCCGCATTCCCAATTTCATCCAACAAATCAACAGCTTTGGAAAGGTTGATTTCGGCTAAAAGAAAGTTGTACAATTGATTTTCGGCGTGTGCCTTATTGCAATAATAATTGACTTGAATATCGGAGCTAGGGTAGTACTCCAAAACTTTGTTGAGTTCTGCCAAAAGCGATTGTGCCATTTGTACATTGGTATATACAAAATGGCTGGAGAGTTGGTCAAGTATCAATAAGCGTTGTCGAACATCTTTTTCGGTTTTGAGCTTTTGCTCTAAGTCTTGAATTTCAGATATTCGATAAAGACTACTGTTCATAGATTTGGCATTAAGAATACTATTGAGCTACTAAATATACAAAATGGGCTTGCATTTTTAAAAATGCAAGCCCATTTTATTTCAAAAAAGAAAAAGGTTTATTGAGGAACGATACCACCAATACCTGTATTCCATTTCGTATTATTGTTAATAATTGTAGTAGGAGTATTTTTTCCTCCTCTAATTTTATCTAAATCATCTTGATCTAAGACATTGATGTCTGCAAGGTCAAATTTCAATTTATCGAGCGTAGATTTAGTAGATTTTCCCATAGTGCCATATAGTTTAGTAGAACCTGTGTGTAATCTTTTATAATCAGTTAAAGGATATTCATTTATTTGATGATAAAGATAAGAAAAAAAACAATGTATGTCAAAGCACAAACAAGAGTTTATTCAATTTTTACATACATTTTTTTTTATTTAATAGAACGTTTTGCTATTTATTTTTAAGGCAACTTTGTTGGTAATTGTTAGTTGTTGATTATTAGTGTTTTATAAAATTTATTTTTATTTAACTATAACATTCCACTTTCGAGCATTTTTATACGCTCCAAAAATGCTAAGCGTCTTCTTCGAGACACTTCGATTTTCATACCATCGGCCATAACAAGATAACCGCCATCACCTTTTACAAATTTTCGCATATAATTGAGATTGATGACATGGCTTTTATGTACCCGATAAAAATTGGCACCAGCCAATTGTTGTTCGTATAATTTGATGGTTTTGGCCGCCGTAATCTTATCGCCATCTTTCAAATGAATATATGTATAATTATTATCTGCTTCAAAACGAACAATATCTTTTAAGTCAATAAAATGGATGCCGTCTAGCGCAGGTACCGACATTTTGGTAAACACATTGGGATTCATATAAACCTGCTTCATCACATCGAGGCGTTCTTGCATAAAATTATTGGCAGCAGGTTTTATCCGACTTACGGCTTCTTTGAGTTCGTCGGCATCAATGGGTTTTAGTACATAACCAATGCTACTATAATTGCAGGCTTTGATGGCGTGTTCTTCAAAAGCAGTCACAAAAATGATTTCAAAATCAATATCGTCCAATTTATCGAGGACTTGAAAAACTAAGCCATCGCCCAAATCAATATCCAAGAAAGCGACATCAATTTGGTTTTTTTCGTCATTCAAAAAATTTAGACCAGCCTTAATCGTGCCGCCTTCGGCAACGACTTCGACATTTTTGCAATATTTTTTAATAAAGATGTGTAAGTTTTCACGACTTTGGGCTTCGTCGTCCAGTATGTAGGCTTTTAGCATAATCAATTAGTAGTATCTTTAATCCGTGTGGAAATATTAAATGCAATCGGAACGTTAAAATTAGAGATTAAAATTTAGAATACATAAGAAATGCTTTAATGAATAAATGAATTTTTTGTATTTCTTATCAAACCACTAAGCAGCTATGAGAAACATCATTTTCAAATCACTCCTTTATTTTGCATTAGGTTTTACATCACTCTTTTTTTTGCGAGTTATTTATGGTTATTTGGCTTATCCGAATAGCGGAAGCACGACGACGGTCAACTCTCGTTTTGTCAATACTTTTGAGTTTGCTGTAAAAAATTATGCAAGTGAAAAAAAGAAATTCAGCAAGGCTTCAGGCAGTCAAACTATCAATCGCTCGGTTGACCAAAAGTATGAAAAAGTTGCCTCAATGGGGACGAATTCCAACAAGTTTACGGATGACGAAACCAAGGTGCGCCAAAGCATCAAAGATTTTGATGCTTTGATACAGTTTGAGCAAAGTTCGGGACTACCAGGAGCACGTTATTTACACCTCGCTATTGGGGTTGACCCCGAAAAGTTCGATAATATGACGGCTCATCTCAAAAACATTGGTCAACTTCAAAATATCCGAATTGATAAAACCGATAAAACCAGTGAATACAAAGACCTACAAGCGCAGCGCGAGTCACTCGAAAAAATCTTGACGAACCTCACTTCACTCAAAAAACAAGGCGGAAAAATTGACGAAATGATGCAATTGGAAGCTAAAATCTTAGAGGTCGAAAAAAATATCCAAAATCTAGGTCTTAGCCTCGGTGAATTTGACGAAGAAAACGAGTTTTGTACCATCAAATTCTCCTTGCAAGAGGTCAAAAAAATCAGCAACAAAATTCCATTTTCGCAACGCCTCAAAGTAGCTTTTGATTGGACAGTCCGCACGTATTTTTACCTTTTGGGAGGCTTGCTGTTTATGGTTTTTGTACTTACACTTTTTACTTTTATTGGAAGAATGCTTGCGCCACTCGTCA
>JAHDEQ010000028.1:14791-18675 GCA_020628755.1 Saprospiraceae bacterium | reverse complement strand
GTTTTTGTACTTACACTTTTTACTTTTATTGGAAGAATGCTTGCGCCACTCGTCAGCAAGTATTGGAACTCGTAATGCAAGAATGCATGAGTTTTAATTCAGTTCTTGCATTCTTGCATTCTGACATTCATTCATTCCTGCATTTGGAATTGCAAAATTCCCTAAATGTAACTAAGTTTGCGGTCTTAATACTTTTTAATGTCAGACCCAAAACAAAATACGCTCAATCCACGCAAAGAAATGATTCACGAAATCATTTTCGAGGCGGATACTCGTGCAGGCAGACTTTTTGACATAGTATTGCTTATTGCTATCATTGGCAGTATCCTTATCGTCATGCTCGAAAGTGTGGAATCTATTGACCAGAAGTTTCATGATATATTTCTAGTATTTGAATGGATTTTTACCATCTTTTTTACCATTGAATACGCTTTGCGTCTCTATTGTGTGTATAGTCCCCGAAAATATGCGACTAGCTTTTTTGGGGTTGTTGATTTATTGGCGATTTTACCAACCTACTTGGAGTTGTTAGTTCCTCAAACACACTATTTAGTAGTCGTGCGTGCGCTTCGGATTTTGAGGGTATTCCGTATTTTAAAACTAGCAAGTTTCCTCAAAGAAGGGCGCATTATCATGTTGGCTTTACGAAAAAGCCGTCCTAAGCTCATTGTTTTTATCAGCTTTATTTTAATATTGGTTACGATTTTGGGTTCAATCATGTACGTAGTAGAAGGCGGACAAGACAATGGTTTTGATAGTATTCCGAGGAGTATTTATTGGGCAATTGTAACGCTGACAACCGTCGGCTATGGCGACATATCGCCAAGCAGTGCTTTAGGTCAATTTATTGCTGCTATCGTCATGTTATTGGGTTATGCGGTTATCGCTGTCCCTACAGGAATTGTCTCAGCCGACTTGGTCAATACGGCTAGTCAAACCAACACTCAAGCCTGCCGCAATTGTGGTGAAGAAGGCCATGACGACGATGCTGTATATTGTAAATATTGTGGTTCAGAAATTCATCCCGATAAAAGTCCTACCAAAAAATAATGTCAAAAGTAAAATCCCTCCTCCAAAAATACCAAGCCGTCTTCTACGGCGAAGCTTGGTATGGCCATCATATTTCAAAACGAATTGAATTATTAACACCCGAAATAGTATTTCAAAAACCCAAAGAAAATCTCAAATCCATTGCAGAAATCCTTTGGCACATGACCGCTTGGCGCAAATACATTATTCAAAAACTAGAAGGAAATTCTGATTTTAGAATCGAAATGAATACTTCTTTTGATTGGCCTGATGCTTTAGAAACGAGTCATCCATCTTGGGGGAAAATTGTTGATGACTTTTATCAAACGCAAACAAAATTAGAACAGATTTTAGCCCAAAAAGAAGACAGTTTGCTCACGCAAGCTGTGCCAGGCGCAAAGCAATTTGATTATGAATTTATCTTAGAAGGAATCATCCAACATGATATTTATCATTTGGGACAGATTGTGTTGATTCAGAAGTTATTATCCTAACTTATCCCTCAAAAAGCCCTTCATCACCTGCAAGCCCATATCAAATTGCGTATTGTTGTTGATAACCACATCGCATTTGTCCATATAAGGTCGGATATATTTTTCAAAAGTCGGCATGACGTGATTTTCGTAGCGATACAAAACATCGTCCAAAGGATAATTGCGTTCCACTCGATCTCTTTTTATTCGACGAATGACTTTTAGATTTTCCTTAGCGTGCAAAAATACACGCAAATCCAGCAAGGCATCAATTTTTTTATAATGATAAATAAATAAACCTTCAACGATAATGACAGGCGCAGGTCGAAAAACCAAAGTTTTTGGTTTTTTGGCTTTATTATTAAAGGTATATTCTTGTTTTTTGACTTTTTTACCTTTCATCAGTTTTTTGATGTCTTTTTCAAAAGCTTTTTTGTCAATAGACTTGGGCAAATCAAAATTGGTAATCCCTTTTTTATCAACGAATTGTTCGTCTTTAGGTCTATAATAATCATCTTGCGAAATGACACATAATTGCTCCCTCGAAAAGGTGTTTTTCAAAGCCTCAATAAAGGTCGTTTTGCCCGAACCGCTTCCGCCAGTAATACCAATGATAAAAGGTTTATTCATGTGTAGATGTTTCTATGTATTTGCGTGTTTATGTGTTCACAAACACGCAAACACATCGACACTTAAACACAAATTTTCACAAAAATAAAAGAAATTGTAAATCAATCCTTACATTAGAGTATTATCACTGAACAAAAAGCAAAATTACAATGGAATTTATCTTGGGAATACTACGTGGCGGACTCGGAATTGTGGTGCTTCTAGGCATCTGTTATTTATTGAGTAACAATCGAAAAGCCATCGATTGGCGACTCGTTGCGGGCGGAATTGGCTTGCAAATCGCTCTCGCTATTTTAATACTAAAAGTCCCTTTTATTTACGGAGGTTTTAAGGCTGTTGCGGATGGTTTTGTGGCTTTACTTAATTTTACCGAAGCAGGAGCGACCTTTGTTTTTGGAAGTTGGCCCGATGGAGCTTGGTTAATAGAGAATATTGATCCAACAGCTCCACCTGGAACCGAAGGAACAATTTCAGAAACAAGCCTCAATGAAAAAAGCGTTTCTATTCAAAAATTGGGTTTTATGTTTGCCTTTAAGGTTTTGCCCACGATTGTCTTTTTCGCAGCCTTTTCGGCAATCCTCTATTATTTAGGAATTTTACAAAAAATCATCTTTGTTTTTGCGAAGTTGATGAGCAAAGTGATGCGACTTTCAGGAGCTGAAAGTCTAGCCGCTGCAGCTAATGTTTTTATCGGTCAAACCGAAGCACCTTTAGTGGTCAAACCATATTTGGATAAAATGACCCGTTCCGAAATCATGTGTTTGATGACGGGTGGAATGGCGACGATTGCAGGTGGGGTTTTTGCCCTTTTTGTAACGATGTTGGGTGATGAATATGCCATTCACTTCCTTACTGCTTCTATTATATCAGCTCCTGCTGCGATTGTAGCTGCTAAGATTATGTTTCCCGAAGAAAACCCTGATGCTGTCAATACAGATGTAAATATTCCAAAAGATAGGATTGGTAATAATCTCCTCGATGCGATTTCATTAGGAACAACCGACGGTATCAAACTTGCTGTTAATGTTGGTGCCATGCTCTTGGTTTTTATTGCTTTAGTTTCTTTGGTCAATGCTGTTTTTATGTGGTTTGGCGGAGTCATTGGCATCAATGATGATATTTTAGCAGCTACAGGAGGACGTTTTCAAGGGCTTAATTTAGAATATATTCTAGGACTTATTTTTGCACCAATTGCTTGGCTTTTGGGAGTTCCATCCGACGATATTATGCTAATTGGCCAAATGCTAGGTAAAAAAACTGTTATTAACGAAGTCTTTGGCTATGTGGATTTGACTACTGTGATAAATAACCCGAATATAACCCTTCATCCAAAATCTATTTTAATTGCAACCTATGCACTTTGTGGATTTTCTAATTTTTCTTCTATTGGAATACAAATTGGAGGAATCAGTGCCATTGCTCCTAAGCAACGCCAAACCCTAACCGAGCTAGGCTTGAAAGCCTTAATCGGTGGTACAATTGCTTGCTTTTTGACAGGCGCAGTTGCGGGGATGTTAGCTTAAAAAACGTGCTCACGTGTTCGTGTATTCACGTGTTCACGTTCTTAGTTAGATTTGAATATGAACACGTGAATACACGAACACTTGAACACAATAAATCTTTGATTTATTAATCATGAAAGACACCAGCAAACACGACGAACGCATAGCAAAAATGACTTTTGCATCCGTTTATCCACATTACGTCACCAAAGTGGAAAAGAAAGGCAAGACCAAAGAAGAACTCCACCAA
>JAHDEQ010000028.1:12189-14691 GCA_020628755.1 Saprospiraceae bacterium | reverse complement strand
ACATTACGTCACCAAAGTGGAAAAGAAAGGCAAGACCAAAGAAGAACTCCACCAAGTTATCGAATGGTTGACAGGTTTTGATGAAGCAAAACTCAATGAACTCATTGAAGAAAAAGTAAGTTTTGAAACCTTCTTTGAACGGGCAACTTTAAATCCCAATGCGCACCTCATCAAAGGCGTTATCTGCGGCTACCGAGTAGAGGAAATTGAAAATAAGCTAACCCAAAAAGCTCGCTATTTGGATAAAGTGATAGACGAACTTGCCAAAGGGAAAAAGATGGAAAAAATTTTGAGAAAAGGATAACGAACTCCATGACACGCTATGCAACTTAGTGGTTCAAATACCCTAAAGGAACTTTCTTTCGTTTTGTTATCATCAATACCCTTATTGATAACTAATTGAAAAATAGAAAATGAAAGCAACGATAACACAAATAGAATTGAAAACACCATTGCACTTTTTTAAACTGTCGTGGTATGCCTTAAATATATTGAAACAATTAAAAACGACGAACTATGTTGATTTTAAAAAGACTGGAATATGGACTAATCATTACACAATGACCTTGTGGAAAGATGAAAACGATTTGATGAAATTTGCAAGAAGTGGAGCACATTTGCAGGCCATGAAAGAAAGTAAAAAGATAGCTAAACGAATAAAAACAGTTACCATTGATGTAGAAGAGTTACCTAATTGGAAAAGAGCAAAAGAGATATTAAATTCTGTAGAAGGTATAACCTATTAGAGCAAGAAAAAATATTGTTCTTATCACGCAAAAAAACTCTCCATATTTTAGATTTATACCGAGAAGCAGTATATTTTTGAACATGACAGAGTAAATCAAACATTATGCTTCACATATGACATAAACTATTTGCCTTTTGCCTTATCTTTGTGTTTTGATAAACATTAATAGAAAATTATGAAGAAATTTTTGTTATTACTTTTAATTGCAGGCTTGTCATTTACAGCTTGTAATCGTGAAGACGATACAGATACTATGGAAGAACCTGAATATCGTATCGAAATTATGTCTCCTAATGCAGATGACAAAAAAGTTGGTGATGACATTCATGTACACGTCAACTTTTTAGGTGGAGAAGAAGCACATGGACACAGTCATGATGAGGAAGATGAAGAACATGACAATACCATTCATCACATCAAAGTACGTATCTATAATGAAGATACCAACGAAGTAATTTATGAAAAGCCTGATGCGGCTCATATACATGATACAAGTGGTCGCTACGAACACCTCGACAACATTACTTTGTCAGCAGACAATGGCGTGGAAGAAAACTCGAATTGGATACTCGAAGCCAAAGTTTGGGGACACGATGCAGGTATCGGTGAAGTTGTTGAAACCGTTAAGTTTCACGTACATCCCGAATAGTATTTTAAAATCAAAAATATTTTATGGCACAATGTCCTGACGGACATTGTGCCATTCTTTTTTGGTTTGCTTTATCGCAATGCTCTTCCAATTGCTTGTCGCAGTTTGTAACTGCGATACTATATGCTTTTTGATTATTTTTGTGTTCCTGAATTTCTCATTATATTACCATTCGTTTTTTTAGAAACAATAAACACTTTGATTCGCACAAACGTTTTACCTGCAAAGTTTACAAAATGATAAAATTCAAATACACTTTTTTTCTTCTTTTTATTGCAAACTTCCTTTTGGCGCAAGCTCCAAAAGTTTGGACTTCGGCCGAAATTCATGACGGTATCAAAAAACTCAACTTTTTGGGTTCGGCCTTGTACATCGCTGCTCATCCTGACGATGAAAATACCCGAATGATTTCTTACCTCGCCAATCATGTCAAAGCAGAAACAGCTTATTTGTCACTCACTCGTGGCGATGGCGGACAAAACTTGATTGGCCCTGAGTTGAGGGAGTTGCTTGGTGTTATTCGTACTCAAGAACTTTTAGCTGCTCGTAGAATTGATGGTGGAAAACAATTTTTCTCGCGTGCCAATGATTTTGGTTATTCCAAAAATCCAGATGAGACTTTGAAAATTTGGAATCGTGATGAAATTCTAGCGGATGTGGTTTGGACGATTCGTAAATATCAACCCGATGTGATTATCAATCGTTTTTCGCATGACACTGGACGTAAGACGCATGGACATCATACGTCGTCGGCAATTTTGTCCTACGAAGCATTCGACTTGGCGGGCGACCCCAATGCTTATCCTGAGCAATTGAAATATGTGGACATTTGGCAACCTAAACGTCTGTTTTTCAATACATCTTGGTGGTTTTATGGAAGTCGTGAAAAATTTGCAGAAGCGGATAAATCCTCAATGATGAGTGTGGACGGAGGCGTTTATTATCCAAGCAAAGGAAAATCGAATACCGAAATTGCTGCTGAAAGCCGAAGCCAACACCAATGTCAGGGCATGGGGCGTTCTTTGACACGTGGCGTAGAGTCCGAATTTTTGCAATTGCTCAAAGGCGATATGCCGACGGATAAAGAAAATATTTTTGATGGAGT
>JAHDEQ010000028.1:0-12089 GCA_020628755.1 Saprospiraceae bacterium | reverse complement strand
TATTCGGCTACGGCTGGCGAAGAAATCGAATTGACAATGGAATTTGTCAATCGATCGGCTGTGCCTGTGATTTTGGAAAGTGTACGTTATAATCCAATGGGAATTGACTCGACTTTGAATCTAAAATTGGGTGATAATGAAGAAAATAAATTTTACAAGACGCTTCAAATCCCATCTGACATGGGATTGACCAACCCTTATTGGCTCAATCAAAAAGGAGAATTGGGGATGTACACCGTCAAGGATCAAGCCATGCGTGGCAAACCCGAAACGCCTCGCCCCATTCAATTGAATTATACCCTTAATATTGAAGGAACAAAACTTGATTATTCTACGGACATCGTTTATAAAAAATCTGACCCTGTAAAAGGAGAGTTTTATCGTCCTTTTGAAATTGTACCCGAAGTCTTTGTTAATTTGAAAGACAAGGTCGTTGTTTATGCTGATGATGCTCCTAAAACGATTGATGTTGTTGTAAAATCAGGAAAAGCCGACGTGCAAGGCTCGGTGAGCCTTGCGCTACCCACTGGCTGGCGCACCGAACCCCAAAGCATTGATTTTTCATTAAAATTAAAAGAAGAAGAGCAAATTGTTTCTTTCAAATTATTTCCACCAAGTTCACAATCAGAAGGCTATGTTAGTCCAATTGCTAAAGTGGGCAATCAAGAATATGTGAAGGGCTTGTACTTGATTGACTACGATCATATTCCAACACAAACGGTTGTCTTGCACGAAGAAGCCAAAGTTGTAAAAATAGATTTGAAAAAAGAGGGCAATCGAATTGGCTATATTATGGGCGCAGGCGATGCGATTCCTGAGTCTTTGGAACAAGTCGGTTATCAAGTAGATTTGTTGGAGGACAAGGATATTTCTTTAGCAAAATTGCAAGAATACGATGCGATTATTATTGGAATTCGAGCTTATAATACCAATGAACGTATGAAATTTCACCAGATCAAATTGATGGATTATGTGGAGCAAGGCGGGACGATGATTGTACAGTACAATACGGCGCATCGTCTCAAAGTACCTTCGGAAGAATTGGGCCCTTTTCCGTTTAAATTGAGTCGAGATCGGGTTTCGGTTGAGGAGGCCGAAGTGCGTTTGTTGGCTAAAGACCATGCGGTTTTAAACTTTCCAAATAAAATCACAACAAAAGATTTTGATGGTTGGGTTCAGGAAAGAGGTTTGTATTTTCCGAACGAGTGGGATGATAACTATACAGCAATTTTATCAGCCAATGATCCGAATGAACCTCCACGAGATGGCGGTTTGCTCGTTACCGAATACGGAAAAGGACACTATATTTATAGTGGATATTCTTGGTTTAGAGAGTTGCCCAATGGTGTTCCTGGGGCATTTCGTTTGTTTACAAACCTAATTTCGATAGGAAAAGAGAAAAATTAGGCGTTTTTTTTGCATTACAAAAAAAATGTAGTTTTTTTGCTATGTGTTTAGAAGGAGAAACTACACCTTTAAAGCATAACAATCTGAGAAATGATAATATAATTTGTATTTAAAGTGCTAAAATGCACTTTTAAATGCGTTTAATTATATTACTAAACTTACACAATTATCAATCTTATGAGAATTCTACTGTTTGCCACATTATTCCTGTTTTCTGCGAGTATGTCATTTGCTCAGTATATGGAAGAAGGAGAAGCATCTTATTACAGCGATGACTTAGTGGGCAAAGCTACGGCAAGTGGCGAGCCATACAATGCCAAGATTTTTACTGCTGCTCACAAAACTCACCCTTTTGGCACAAAAGTAATTGTAAAAAATAAAAAAAATGGTCAAAGTGTGATTGTTCGTATCAATGACAGAGGCCCTTTTGTCGAAGGCCGAGTTATTGATTTATCCAAAGCTGCTGCTCAATACATTGGCTTAGTTGGTGTTGGGGTAGCTCCAGTGAGTTTGAGAATTTTGGACGAAGCAATGTTGGATGATGGTAACGGAAATATTACTACGACAACTACCACTACGGCACCTCCTGTCACTTCAACACCTCCAGCAAGTACGCCTCCTCCGACTACTACGCCACCAAGTGTTGAGCCACCAACTGTGATTACAAGTGTACCAAGCACAGGTACTTCTACACCTGATTTGCCTCCTGTGATTACGTCAACGCCATCGGATGGTCAACCTCGTACGCCTATTATCAACTCCAAAACAATAGGAGCAAATTTTGCAGTTCAATTGGGTTCATACCGAGATTTTGAAAATGTTGGAATCGAGTTGGCTAAATTCAAAAATTATTCTTTTTCCAATGAATTGAATATTTACGAGACTTGGAAAGATGGCAAAAAATTATTTAGAATTTTAGTCGGCCCTTATCATACAAGAGAAGAAGCGGCTGAGAAATCAAAATCAATCAAATCAGAAGGTTTGGATTGTTTTGTTTTTAATGTTCGATAATACATAAAAAACAGAAGTGCATCGCATCGCAGTTACAAACTACGACGAACCTTATAAGGAAAAGATTTGTCGCAGTTTGTAACTGCGATACCTTGTGCTCAATGCCTCAACGAAATAACAAGATGACTGCCCCACAAAAAGACTTGCCTCCTCCTATCCTTGGTTCTTGGAAAAACCTCTATATTTTTATCTTAGTTCTTCACACCTTTATTATCTTTAGCTTTTATTATTTTACGAAGTATTACTCCTAAAATACACCTAAATGAGTACATTCGATTGGATTATCATGCTCGGTACCCTGCTGGGGATTGTTTTATATGGTGTACTCAAAACACGCAATGTCAACTCGGTTAAAAGTTATTTGCTAGGCGATAAGGATTTGCCTTGGTACACGATTGGCTTGTCAATCATGGCAACCCAAGCCAGTGCAATTACTTTTCTTTCTACACCAGGCAAGGCTTATGAAGATGGAATGGGCTTTGCTCAATTTTATTTTGGAATGCCGATTGCGATGGTATTCTTGTGTATTTTTGTCTTACCGATTTATTACCGACTCAATGTTTTTACGGCTTACGAATATTTGGAAGGGCGTTTTGACCTAAAAACGAGGACTTTAACGGCGATTTTGTTTTTAATACAAAGAGGTTTGGCGGCAGGAATTACCATTTTTGCGCCCGCCATTATATTGTCCAATATAATGGGTTGGGATTTGAATTTGACCATCCTTTTTATTGGAGCCGTTGTTATTTTTTATACCGTAATAGGAGGAACTAAAGCAGTTAGTGTTACTCAAAAGCAGCAGATGATAATCATCTTGACAGGTATGTTTATTGCTGCTTGTTTGATTGTAGCGCAATTGCCACCTGATATTAGTTTTTCTGATGCTATTGGCGTGGCAGGTAAAATGCAAAAATTGGAGGTGGTCAATTTTGAATTTGACCTTTCTAATCGTTATACGTTTTGGACAGGAATGTTGGGAGGCGTTTTCTTATTTCTTTCTTATTTTGGAACAGACCAATCGCAGGTACAACGTTATCTTTCAGGAAAATCATTGAATGAAAGTCGTTTGGGTTTGCTCTTTAATGGAATCATTAAAGTGCCAATGCAGTTTTTGGTCTTGTTTGTAGGGGTCTTAGTCTTCTTATTCTTCCAGTTTACTAAAGCTCCGATACATTTTAATCGAGCCAATTTGGAGAAAGTACAAACGGCAGAATATCGAGATGAACTCAATAATTTACAAACCAAATACGATGCTATTTTTGACCAAAAACAAACAGCTATTCGCAGCTTAGTGAAAGCTATTGATAGCAAAAACGAAAACTCAATAAATCAAGCCCAAAGCCAAATCAACCAACTCATTGACGAAGACAATGCTATTCGTGCCGAAGTAGATGCGCTCATCCTAAAAGCTGCTCCTGAAACCGAAGTCAAAGACAGTGACTATGTATTTATCAGTTTTGTAATGAATCACTTGCCCAAAGGTTTGATTGGTTTATTGTTGGCTGTGATTTTTTCGGCGGCCATGTCGTCCACATCTTCCGAACTCAACGCCTTGGCAACTACGACAGTGGTTGACTTGTATCGTCGCTCCATCGTGACCGACCAAACAGATAAACATTATTTGAATGCCTCCAAAGGATTTACTATTTTATGGGGATTGATAGCTCTGAGTTTTGCTCTATTTGCCTCACTTTTTGATAACCTTATTGAAGCGGTGAATATAGTCGGTTCGGTCTTTTATGGAACTATATTGGGGATTTTCTTAGTTGCTTTTTTTATGAAAAGAGTAGGAGGGAAGGCTGTTTTTATTGCTGCCATATTGGGCGAGTTATTTGTGATAACGATTTTCACGCTAGATAAGTTAGAGATAGTATCTATTGCTTATTTGTGGCTGAACTTGATAGGTTGTGGCGTGGTAATGATTTTGGCTTGGATGATACAACCGTTGCTCGGTAATGACTCGAAGGCTGCTATATAAGGAATGAAAAAATAATAAATTAGACACTTATTTTATGCCCTTTTGCACCAATACGACGTTGAAAATACTCGCCGATGCTAGGCATCGCCTGTGTTTTTCGCCTTGTTTTGGCACAAAATCTCTATTTCTAAGTTGTTCAATTTATTAATTCATCATTCCTAATAGTTACATCTTTTTTCCATTGATAAAAAAGTAAAGGCTCAGGATCATTGGGCAAACTAATGATTCTGATGTATTGAAGACCTAATTTTTCGATGAGTTTTTGAGAAGCGAGGTTTGCTCGTGTTGTGATAGCATTGATTTCGGTCAAACCAAAAATAGTTTTACCAGCCTCCAATATTTTGGAGGCACTTTCGTGAGCATAACCTTTTCCGAAGTATTGCGGTAAAAATGCAAATCCAATGTCCACACCTTCTAAACCTTCGCGATCATAAAGTCCGCAAGTTCCCATTTTTATACCATCTTCTTTACGAATAACGGTAAAGTTGCTAAAACCAAGTCGCTCCAATTGGGGCGTAACTTTTTCTCGAATATAAATCTTTGCTTCTTCTAAAGTTCGAACATTTCGGTCGCCAATATTTTCGAGCCAAAGTGGAGAGTTGAGCAGTTCCAATTGAAAAGCTGCATCCTCCTCCGTCATAGGACGGAGGAGGAGACGTTGGGTTTCAAAACTGTGGAGTTTCATCAATTGCAAGTTTTTATTTCGGCAGTAAAATCTGCTCCTAGTTCTGTTTCAAAATTGGGCAGTAACTCAATACAATTACCTGCTTCATAAGCCGTTATGGTACTCGCTTGAATACTTCCATTGGACAAAATACGATCTTTAACTTGGTAAGTATCTGGTATAACATATGTATCATTTAGCACCAATTCTTCCAAGCAATTGCCACTCACCCAAACCGAATAAGAACGGGCTGGTATTTCGATGTTGACCGTGCTTGCACCACTAATTTCTAAATAACTTTTAGCATCATTACCTACTACATCATAGAGTTTGTCAGCAATAGCCAAATTATTTATGTTGATTTCTTGTTCTACATTTAGGTCATCATTTGAAAAATTAATAGCGACTAAAATCTCTCGACCTGCTGTACCACCCGACAATTGATAAATAACCGTCTTATCGCTTGTACCAGAAGAAAAATTGGAATTATAAGGCGTTCCAAAACGATTTAGATAGTCAACACTTGTCGAATTGAAAATATAGTCTTGGTGTATTTTTATCAATTGGTCTATTTGTGGTTTTAAATATTGCGTAGGTGCATGGGGCAATTCTGAACCATAATAATCGGGATAAAAAATGCTAGGAATTCCCAATTGATTATTGGTCAACAAATAAGCATAAGCGAGCAAGGCATCATTTTGAACGCCTTGACCTGCATCTCTAAAATCATGATTGTTGATAAAGGTAACAACATTAAATCCACTGCCACCTACACCATCAACGATGCCTGAATTGAAGATATTTCGAGTATCATATCCCGACCAATCACAAGCATCTTTGAGGGCTTGCCGTAAGGCAAAATCAAAAATTCGGATATCAATGGCAGCTTCAGTATCAGCATCCATATTGCTATAAACATCTGTTATCCAATTTTGTAAAAGGCTAGGGTTGCTATCGAAAAACTCACCTACCACAAGGCTAGGATCTTGTCCATTATCATGCAAATCGTCCATCAAATCTCCTACAAAAGCGGGGTCAAAATGCTTAATGGCATCCATCCGAAAACCACGTATGCCGACATCATTCCATAGCCATTTTGTCCAATCAAATAGCTTTGTATTCGTATCGGAATTGGTATGATCATAATCATAAAAAAACCAAAGCCAGTCCCAATCACCACTTAAAAAAGTACTGCTGGCATTGCTCGAATTAGGTTTGAAGTTTTCAAAATTCATCGCTCCTTGCCCACTTGGCATCGCCGTAAAATCAGTATAAGTTTGATAAACAAGTTGATTGGCTACATCTGCACTTGCGCTGGCATTCCAAATACCATAAATCCGATGGTCGGAATAATCATTATTGGGATTGGTCAGATAGATAATAAGTTCATCTCCTGCTGCATTAAAATCAGTAGGAGTAATAGTAACTTTAAATTCATCAGTCAAACAACCCAAACCATCTACACTAGCATTGAGCGTTTCGCCAAGCAAAACGGTGTTGTTAGCCTCGCTACAATCACCTCCGCCATTAGGTTCTACCTCATTGTTGGTCAGCATTAAATTACCTACAATACTGGTTTCTACCCTAAAAATATAAGCCTTATTGTGATAGATGGGATCTTGAGATTTGGAGCTAATTTTAAAGAAATAATCACCTGCATCATTGCCCGAAGAGCCGCCCAGAGGTAGTACAACTCTGTAGCGATCCGATGGAAAAGCATTTTTTGGTGGTGCAAAATAATTGGTAATATAATCCTTTACCGCAGGATTATCTTCAGGAGTTCCACCATCTCGGTGGTTATAAACGACATCGGCTACTGGCTCAATTCCATTAGCTGTCAGGCTGGCAATTAAATTATCAACATCGGCACGAGTGCCAAAATGAGTGGGTCCTTGACCAAATTCACCTAAATCATACAAGTCTTTTGGATCGTAACCATTGCTACAAGTTCCAAAGCTCGCTCTTGAAAAAGGCGGCAACCAAACATGTGTAAATCCTGCTGCGCCAAGGTCTGTAGCACGCATATTGAGCGTGTCTGCCCAGTTGTGTCCGTCGCAAGTTTTTGGGAAATCCCAGTACCAGCCTTGCAACAAAAAATCCTGTGCATGGATTTTTCCAAAAGATAATGCCAGAAAGGCAGAAAATATAATACACTTTAACGAATTGTTAAAGTGAAAAAATTTAACAAGCATAATCATCGTGAATATTGTTTTTGTGTCTTGATTATGCTAAATTAAGAAAAATCTATTTTGGGATTAGGAACGAGTAGAAATAAATTTATTTCGACCCGATTACTCAGATGCTTACTGAGCAATTGATTTTCAAATGGAGAAATTGGCGTTTATGCTCGACTAGAAGGAGAAGCATCGAGTTTGTTTTGGATGTTTTTCATTAATGAACTGATTTTGTCGATTTCCTCTTGGAGTACTTCGATTTGATTGCGTTGTTTTGCCAATTTTTCTTCAGCTTTGTCTAAAATAGAATCTTGTCTTGGTTGAAGTCTCTTAATTTTCATTTTTTATAGATTTATGGAATGAATAAATTAGTTTTTTTGTTGTAGTATTAAGCAATTCAAAATTGATGCCATATTATAAAAAAAGTTTATATGAAAATAATCTAACAAAACATCAACCAAACATATCCGTTTTGCATCTATGTAAATATCCAAGTTGCTTTGCAACTTGCTTTAAATAAGCTAAGATTTGACAGCATGAATTATATCAACCCATTTTCTTTCTTCGATATCAACTCGCTCAATGCCAGCCTTATTCAAAAAGCAAAAAAAGAGAAATTGACTGAGTTGGCACTTTCCAAAAAGCACTATATCCTGTATCAGGATATAGAGGTGGACGATGATTTGCTTATAGATTTGGCTGAGGACTTACTCAATCCGCATCTTCGGCATTATCATGATTTTATCAATGACCATCCTAGATTTTCTGATTTTTTGGAGAATGGTCAGCTTGAAGTTTTTGAAGATTTTCCGCAATCTGTCCTTTTTGAAAGTGTAGAATTTCGAGATTTTCTCTATCCATATTTAGAAGATGCTTTTCAGATGGCTTTGGTCAATGCTTACCAAAGTAGAGACCTCAGAATGCTCAAAGCTATTCAAAATCATTTTTTGTATAAGGAATTTCAAAACCCAAGTGTTTTGTTTGGAGATTTGAAAATTGAGTTAGAACATGAGATAAAAGAACTCAAACGAACTTATAAAATCATAAATTACCCTCAAATAAAGTTTAGTCAGGTCGAGGAACAGCTCGATTTGTTGCGTTCTATTGTGGATATAGAGTGTATCAATGCCTTGCCTCGACAATTGGTGCATTTTAGCAATTCGATAGCTTTATTGTTGTGCAATTTGTCGAAGCGACTTTATACAATGGGCGATGCCGAGAGTATTGACTTTTTTGAATTTGCCGACTTGGCCAATCAATTGCATACGAGTGGACATGCCAAAACAATGGTAGATACCACCTATCGTCGTTTTAGACATAGCTATTACGAACGTTTGGGTTTGGCCGTAGAAAACGATGTGCCAGCCTTGAAAGCAAATGATGAATTTCTTTCGGCCGAGGTTAAGCGTGGCTTGAAGCAAATGGATGAAATTAAGAAAAAACTGAGCAATAGAACGATTCAAAGTAAGGGTTTGCAAACTCGCCAAGCGAGTTTGGCTTGTTCGGTTTTGGAAAATATTAGTACCGATAATTTTTTGTTAGAGTTGACTCGACCAGACCATTCAGAGATTCGTTTGCAGGTCTTGTCGGAGGTGTTTTTTATATTGAAAACTTGTCATTCGACCAACAAGGCTTTGGCTTTGAGTATGATTCAGCAATACCAGATTTTATATAGAACGGATGTTCATTATTTAGAGAAATACAAAGGCCTAGAGCAAGAAATTGAGGGTTCTATCAACGATGAACTCGTTGATAATAGTCAGGAGAATTTGCCCTTATGGAAAGTGTTTTTGTTAGGAACAAAAGAAAAAGCCAGCGAACATTGGAATGTTGTTTTGGATAAACAGGCGCAATGGCTCGGCCAAGACTTGACGACGGAGGAAGGCAAGGATAAAGCTAAGTTTTTACTTTCTTTGATTTTGACAGGAATTTTACTCGCCATTGTTTTTACGGCCACTGCAAAATTTTTGACGGGTAAATATGAACTTTCCGAAACGCAGGTGACCTTAGAAAAACGCAAAGCCTACCGTTGGAATACAAAAGATTATACCAAAGAGAAGTTTTATACCGAACGTTCCAAGTATGTGGGCAACCAATTACCCAATGGTTCGCAACCCTTTAAGAAATGTTTTGGTGACAATATTGAAGACGGAAATAATACTTTTATTGTACAAAATCCGTTTCCGTATGATGCCGTTATGTGTCTGTATAATCCCCAAAACAATCAGGTGATTCAGCAAGCCTATGTGCAATCCAAAGCAGCACATACCTTTATTAATCTGCCCGATGGAACATACTCTGTAAAAATAAATTTGGGTAAGGATTGGAATCCTATCAAACCCAATTTTTGCAGTTTATACGGCGCATTTGATACAGAGTCTCATTATTTTAAAATGAAGAGAAAGCACAATTTTGAGCTCAAAAATGGTTCTTCCATCTATAGTGAATGGTACACCGTTGAAAAGGTGGAAAATTTATTTTATAGTCTTTCGGCCGCTTCTTATTTTAACAATCGAATTTGGAAGTAAAAGTGTGTAATATTGCTTTACAAACTGCGAAGAACGGATGTTATGTCTTTGTTTCTTACTGACAAGCCTCAATCAAGGCTTCAAAATCAACGCCGATACTTGTACAAAAACCTGCTTCTAAAGTAATATTATCGCCTGCTTTGTAGGAAATGACAGAACCATTCGTCAAGGTTTGAGTTGATAAAATCGTATTTTGGACATGGACATTAAGTACGCCTTGATTGATAGGGTCGGAGAGCGTTTCCATCGCTAGGCAAGTAGCGTAGTCGCTACATGCTGTCCCTTCTTGCAAGAGCAAAGATAATTCATCAAAATAGGAATCATTATCACTTCCTGCATTTCTAAAACCTTCTAAAATCGTTCGTATCGTAACCGTTCCGCTAGGAATAGGATCCATCCGTTCTATCAAAGCCCAACTTGGAGAAGTGTTTGAAACAAAAGGAGTTACAGCAAGAGAGTTATTATTTGCATCTAAAAATTCAACCTTCATACGAGGTTCGTCGCTGCCACTATAGTTTCGGAGGTAGCCACCAAATTTGGCGAAGATTCCGCCATTATCAATTTGGCTCGAAAAGGCAGAAACATCAACGTCTTGCGAAGCCATTCCATAAGTAGATTCATTATTGCAAACGCCACCTACAGCAAACATTTGGTTGCCTTGAAAGACACTGACACTTCCACATTCAAAGGCAGTAAGCGCTTCAATTTGTCCTGTCCAATTGGAGGTGTTATTTTCTGCGCCATTATTTTGTAGGAGATTACTCGTCAAATTATTTATGGTGTTGGTAACGGTTGTAAAGGTGACAACATCTGACCAATCGCTCCATTGCAAATGCTCGTCTCGGTAGCGTACACGCCAATAATAAGTTTGGTTTTCGGAAAGACCAGAACTGACAAATTCATCAGTCAAATCATCGTTGGCTTGGGTATTAATTTCGTTAAACCAATTTTCGTGTTGTCGCCAATTGTCATAAACTAAAGTTCCCTCAAAATTGGAATTATCACTAGCAATTTGCCAATGTGATGCTTGGTGAAAATCATTTTCAGAATCGTAAAATTCATTTCCTTTTAGCGTTAAACAAGTTGGATTAACGTCAATGTTTTTAGGAAAAAGAGCAATGGGTTTATATGGTTTGTTTTCAAAACGTTGGATGTTGATTTCGTCTCGTAAGACATTATTGAGCGTCGTATTTTCATCTCCTCGACTATATCGTTGTAAGGTGAAATTTGGATTAGAACCTGCCTCTACATCGAGTACGACAAAACCATATTCGTCTTGACTTTTGGTAAATTCTTGATAATCGTTTTGGGTGTATTCGCCCCAATAATCAATGTTGCCTCCTGCCGTCGCAACATTGACCCAAAGGTGATTGTGGTCACGGGATTGTCCACGTGAATAACCATGTGTATGTCCAAAAAAGTGAATCGAAGGTTTACCACAATTGCTACTAAAATCTTCTAAACGAGTAATCACATCGCCTGTAAAATCAATTTCTCCTGAGACCCAAAGTTCGGATTTGTGCGGATGATGCAATTCTACAAACACAAAGTCAATATCAACATCATTGCAAGCTGCATCGAGTGTATTTTGCAACCAGGTCAACTGTGTTGCTTGGTCGCCCGAGCCAGAATTGGAATTTAAACCAATGACCCGAATGTTGGAAATATCTTTATACCACCATTCGTCTTCTTTACCAGCAGTTCCATTTTGCGGAAGCTGAAAATACTTTTTAAAATTATTTTGTCCACTCAAAAAATATTCGTGATTTCCCAAAACGGGATAAATTGGCGTGTAAGGAGTCAAATTATTAGACGGGTCAAAAAAGTAGTTTTCCCACTCCGAATAGATGCCTCCTGTTGGCACTAAATCACCAGGAATCAACAAAGCATCTACCATGTCAGACAAATCACCCGTACCTTGACTTTGTAAAAAATCAATCACTCCTTGATTGACTAATTCGTTGAATTTATTGGGATTGCCACCGTCCCGTTGCATATCACTCATAGCGACAAGGCGAGTGGATTCTTCCGAGTTTTTCAAAGGACTGGTTTTGACATTATAAACCAAAGAAGTAATTCCAGAAGCTGTTCTAACTTGATAATAGTATTTAGAATTTGGATTTAATCCAGTCAATTGAGCCGTATGAATCCTAGAATTGCCCGAACCTGAACTGCTCGTACTTGTAACACTTTGTGTCAAGGAAAAAGGTGACGTTCCCCAATCGATAAAACCGTTGCCGCTATTATCGGTTTCCCACATAATGTATAAACTCGTTGGTTCGACATCTTGGGGATAAGGATTGACATCAATATTTTGGGCAAATAAT
>JAHDEQ010000279.1 GCA_020628755.1 Saprospiraceae bacterium | reverse complement strand
TTTTTAATAAATAAATAGAGTGACAGAAAAGCACTCGTTTTTCTTCTTTTGGGGAAGTACAATAGCTTAGAGATATGCTCTAATAAATAAAAGGTAGGTTAGTATATGGTAACAAGGTAGTTATTTTTTTTAAATACAAAAAAAAGGATTAATTTTTTTGCTTTAGTACTAAATTGTAATTTGCGAAATCAAGGCTTCACTTATAAAGTCTTTTATATTATATGTCAAGCATAAAAATTACAGACGAACAACTATTACAGCAAATCAAACAAGGCGACAAATTGGCTTTTCGCCAATTGTTTGATAGACATTATAAAGTCCTTTTAGGAACGGCAGTCAATATGCTAAAGGATGTAAATGCTGCCAAAGATGTGACCCAAGAAGTGTTTTTGCAAGTTTGGCAAAAACGGGAGACTTTGCAAATTCATTCCAATCCATTGGCTTATCTCAAACGTTCGGTTATCAATCGTTCGCTTAATCATATCAAATCAAGAAAGGCATTTGTAGAAGATACCGTTTTGCAAAACAAAGCAAGTCAACAAGTCGAAGCAAATGAGAATCTAGCGGCACAAGACGTTGAAAAAGCGATGCAAGCAGCACTAAAGACCTTGCCCGAACGCTGTCGGGTCATTTTTGTCATGCGTCGCCTGGAAGGGATGTCACTCAAAGAAATTGCTCAACAACTCGATATATCACCCAAAACAGTCGAAAATCAAATTACCAAAGCACTAAAAGTACTCCAAAAAGCGGTTCGTCCTTTTCTAGAATGACGTGTTTTTCTGTTTAGGTGTCTATGATTAAATCATAGATACGCAAACACACAAACCCGTCGAAACAAAATAGACATAGGGGATTTTTGAATTTCAATTGTCATAGTGGTGAGTATTAAAATTTTGAATCCAAAAAAGAGTTAGATGAACGAAGATTTTTACATTAATTTAATTTATAAACGTTTAGCGGAGGAAATTTCACCTTCTGAAAAACAACAGCTTGAAGATTGGCTCTCTCAGTCCGAGGAGAATCGCTTGACGGCTCAAAGTGTCGAAACAGCGTGGACTGCAAGCGATAGCTTGCAGTTGGATTTGGATATTGATTTGGATGCAGAATTTGCTGCTTTAGAGCAAAAAATGCCAAAAGAAGAATCATTCAAAAAGGAGGCAATCGTAAAAGAAATGCCAAAAAAGCCAAGCCCACGCCGCAATTGGCTTCGCATTGCGGCAAGCCTCCTTTTGGTCTTGACAGCAGGATTTTTATTGCAACAATATTTAGGAAATTCTACAAATCAATCAGTCGAATGGTTAAGTGTTCAGACTGAAAATGAGGACAAAGAAATCAAATTGCCTGACAATTCTATGGTACATTTGAATAAGAATAGCGAGCTATCTTATACCAAAAATATGGATGGCAAAAAACGCTTAGTCAAACTCAAAGGCGAAGCCTTTTTTGAAGTAGAACACAATCCGAACAAGCCATTTATCGTAGAAACTACGAATGAAACGGTAACTGTTTTAGGAACAAGTTTTAATGTAAAAATAATTGACCAAGCTGTAACGGAAGTTGCTGTTGTAACAGGTAGGGTAGAGGTGAATCAAATCCAAACCAATCAAAAATTGATACTGGAAAAAGGTCAAATTGCTACTTCAAATATTCAAAAGAAATTCGTCAAACGAAAATTAAGCGATAATTCACCAAATGCGCTCGCTTGGCATACGGGCAAACTGATTTTTTCGGATGTTTCCGTAGAGCAAGTATTTACGGATTTATCAAAACTGTATGATGCAAAGTTTGCTTTTGAAAATCCAGCTTTGAAAAAATGCTTATTTACTTCAACATTCGATAAACAAGAATTGACTTCGGTTTTAGAAACGATAAGTACTGTTTTGGGTTTTGAATTTGAAGAACGTGCACCTAAAAATTATTTGCTGAAAGGCGGTAATTGCGATTAAGGAATGAAAAAACTGCTAATTTACTTTTTTATACTTTTCTCCATCAAGGGTTTTTCGCAAGCGGTTTTGCAGAAAACCCTTGACTTTTCTGTACAAGAAATTTCCATCAATGAAGCTTTGCAGCAACTTGCCAAAGTTGCCGATACAGACATTGCTTTTAGTTCCAACTTTTTTAAAAAAGCAGACCTCGTAAGTTTAGATTTAAAGCATACTTCTTTCCAAAGTGTTTTGGATGAAATCCTAAAAAATACATCTATTACGTATAAAGCCTCCAATGGTCAAATTATCCTTTTCAAAAAGAAAATTCCATTGCGAACGATAAGTGGCTACATCGAAGACAAGGCAACAGGCGAACGCCTGATTGCTGCGACGATTTATTGCCCTACGCTCCAAAAAGGGACGACGAGCAACGAATATGGGTTTTATAGTTTGACTTTACCGCAAGGTTTGGTTCAAATCAATTTTAGTTATGTAGGTTATGAACAAGAAGATTTTCAACTCGATTTAAAAAAATCTACGCAGCAAAATATTCAACTCAATTATGCTCAGACTTTAGCAGAAGTTGTGGTTACGACAGAGACCAATTCAGGTACTTCAAACATTGACAAGACTTCGCCCATCCACAATATTTTGCGTCCCTCAAATATTGCCATTAGCCCAAGTTTGGGTGGAGAGCCTGATCCCGTTCGAGTGGCGCAATTAATTCCAGGCGTACAGTCTGGCGCAGATGGCTTGGGCGGTTTATATGTTCGTGGTGGAGAAAGTGGTCACAACCTCATGTTATTGGACGGCGTTCCAGTTTATATTCCATATCATATGTTGGGAATGTTTTCTATTTATAATCCCAATACGATTCGTTCGGCCAAACTTTATCGGGGTACTTTTCCTGCACGTTATGGCGGACGTTTGTCCTCGGTTTTTGATGTGCGTACACGAGAAGGCAACCAAAATAAATGGTCGGCACAAGCGGGAGCAAACTTAATTAGTACGAATTTTTTGCTCGAAGGCCCATTCCAAAAAAAGAAAGGTTCGATTTTGGTTTCGGGTAGGCGTTCACATAAAGGTTCCTTATTGAATCCATTTTTTCAGCGTACTTTTTTTCAAATGGATTCCGAAGAACTGGAATCTCAATTCTATGACTTAAATATTAAAGCCAATTATCAATTTTCGCAAAACGACCGTTTGTATTTGAGTTTTTATAGCGGATTTGATACCATGTTAAGCGAAACTGAATTTGAGGAAGAAGATTTTTTTGCCGAAGAAGCAGTCGAACTTAATTGGTCTAATACGACCTTTGCATTGCGTTGGAATCATTTGTACAACGATAAATTATTTTCCAATACAACGCTAACTTATAGTTTGTTCAATTATCAATTTACAGTCTTAGAGGAGTTTCGAGAAGATATTGAAAACGATCCAGACGATTTATATTTTGTTGATACTCGTTCTACGAATAATGATATTGGTTTAAATGTCGATTTTGATTTTATTCCAAATCCACAGCATCATTTTAAGTTTGGAGGAGGAATCTCTTTTCGAGAATTTTCGCCGCAATTGACTTATTTTGATGAATTGGACGAAGAATTAGAAGATTTAGAAAACTATGCGATTAATGATTTTGAAGGTTTAATTGAAGAAGAAACCTTTGAAGCAACAGAGTCTTTTGTCTATGTCGAAGACCAAATTGCCATTAAAAAATGGCAATTTAACCTTGGGTTCAGAGCCAGTTCTTTTTTTAAAGAAGAGCAAAATTTCTTTCGTTTAGAACCTCGTATTAAAGCCAATTATCAAATCAAAAAAGGAATTGGATTACACGCAGGAATGAGCCGAATGGTACAATATCTTCATCTGGTTTCTTATAATAATGTTCGCTTACCGAATGACTTGTGGATTCCATCAGGCGAAGGTTTACAACCTGAAGAATCTTGGCAAACGGAGCTGGGTTTAGTTTTACAACCCAACTCCAAAACGAGTATTGGTTTAGAGGCTTATTATAAAAAAATGGACAATCTTTACTCGTATCCTGATGGCTACGATTTTGAAGATATAGATATTTTAAATGTCCTGATAAATGGCACGGGAGAAAGTTTAGGTACAGAATTTACATTTCAATATGAAGGCAAAAAAATAGGTTTGTTTGCTTCTTACGCTTATACTAAATCCTTCCGTATTTTTGAAGAAATCAATGCAGGCGAGCCCTTTGCAGCCGCTTATGACCAACCGCATCAAGTCAAATTATTTAGCTATTATCGAATCCGTAAAAATTGGACAGCAAGTGCCAATTGGACATTTCATTCGCCGAGTCCTCGATTATTTATACAACCTTTGGGTTCTGAACCCATTGAAAATCCTATTTCAGAAGAAATTGTGGGAGAAAGAAATAGCATTCGCAATGAAGCCTATCATCGCCTTGATTTAAGTATCAATTTTCAGTTTAAGACTGCCAAACTCTACCATTCTTTAAAGTTTGGAGGCTATAATATATATAGTCGTGAAAACATTGCCTACTACCGTATCGATTTTCAAGAAGAGGACAACTTAGATTTCACTCCTGTCAATGGACTTCCTTTTCGACCTTCTCTTTCTTATTCTTTGAAGTTTTAA
>JAHDEQ010000278.1 GCA_020628755.1 Saprospiraceae bacterium | reverse complement strand
TCTTTTTGTTTTCAATCCTTTGCTTTTAATGACCTCTATGTACTACATCCCGAGACCTCCAATTGGTGGCATGACCCTGGTACTATCGAAGAGGCAACTATTGAGCTAAGACCGAAAGGACTGTTTACACAAGTCGATTTATTTTTGACCATGTCGGCACGCAATACGCCTTTTGAAAATTATGACAATGTAGAAATTGTACTTGATTTTGACCTACCTGAAAATTCACTTTTTATTGATTCATGGCTTTGGTTTAATGGCGAAATCATAGTGGCCGATTTGATTGACCGCTGGACGGCCAACCAAATTTATGAAAGTTATGTACAACGCAATACCGACCCTTCGCTTTTGGTCAAAGACAGCCCGACGCAGTATCAATTGCGGGTTTTTCCATTGATGAATCATAATGTTCGCAAGGTTAAAATTTCTTATTTAGTACCAACTGATTGGACAGTAAGCAGTGTGAGTTCTGTTTTGCCTGCCAATATTTTGAACACTACTTTAATACCAACGGAAAAGATAGAAGTGAAAATTTTTGATCATCCAAATTGGACGAATCCAAAAATTGTAGGATTGGAAAATATGGAGTGGGTGGAAAGTACTGAAAATGGTGAAAATTTACTTTTTACAGAATTTGATTTTAGTAGTTTACCAAACTATATGTCGCTGGTCTATGATTCGCCGATGGACGAATCGGGTGTTTATGTGGAAAAAACACCTAGCAATGAAGATGATGGTTTTTATCAGATGGCTGTTTTGCCTAGTAAATTATTAGATGTTAATGAAAGTAAAAGAGTACTATTTTTGGTAGATTTTGAAGCAGGAAATAGCACAGAGGATAATGCAGAAGTCATTGCGACTTTAAGTGATTTTATACAAAACAATATTGCGGAAGAAGACGAATTTAATATTATGTTGTCCTGTGGTACAATTACACAGATTAGTGTAGATTGGATTGATGGTAGTGCTGCTTCTATCGAAGCAGCTATAGCAGATTTGAGTTCGGCAGTTTTGTGCAATGAAACCAATTTGCCTGTTTTGGTTATGGAAGGTATTGATTTTATCAATTCTAAAGGCTTGGGAGGTTCCATCATGTTATGTTCAAATGCAGGTATTTTTAGTGATGAGCAACTTTCGGATGTATTGCTTGATTTTTTTCTGGCAGAAATGGAAGAAACGATACCCATCAATATTTGTGATTTTCAAACGACTAATTTTAATTTTTACTGGATTGATGGACAAGATTATTCTGGAAGTGAACATTTATATATTCAACTTGCCCAGCAAACTGGCGGTAGTTATTTGCATACTTTTGACGAAGGTCTTTCCTTAGAGCAGGGACTTGAACAAGTTTATCAAAATAGCAATGCTTTGTTGGGTAATCTTGATGTTTATACCAGTTTGGCAGACGGAGTTTGTTATTCGAGAATTAATATTGGAAACAATGAAATCCTTACGAATTTGAACAAACCTATACTTCAAATTGGAGCATATTATGGACAATTTCCTTTTGAAATAGAGTTGAGTGCTTTGGTTGATGGCCAAGTTTATTCCCAACAGATTACGACCGATGGAGCTGCTCCAAGTATGGACAATAACTTGGTAGAACGTGCTTGGATGGGACTAAATCTTGCCGAATGGGAAAGTCCAGCTTTGTCAAATGAAGAAATTAATACACTTATTGATTTGAGTATGCAGCATCGAGTGTTGACGAGTTATACTGCCTTTTTGTGTGTTGAGCCAGATGTGGAGGAAGACGATGATTGGTTAGGCGATGGTGACGGAGAAGGCGATGATGTTGTTTTAGCGGCCGAAGACGTAGAGACATCAAGTATTTCTGTTTTCCCAAATCCATTTAGTCATAGCACCACGATACAAATAGATGCGCCAGAAAATACGACGAGTCAAAGTATAGAAATTGAAATTTTCGATATGCTAGGGCAAAAAGTTCATCAAATAACATCGGATATTAGAAACGAACAAATACAGATTGAGTGGAATGCCGAAGGGCTTGCTTCGGGTATCTATATCATTGTTATCCGAATAGGAGATAAGGTGATTACGAAAAAAGTACAATATATCGGAAAAGCCTAAATCAAAACTTAGTTCGTACGGCTCTAGCCGTACGAACTAAGTTTTATTCATTTCTTCCATTCCAAGGGAAAGAATTACAATCCACCAAATTAATTCTGATTGATACAGAAGTCGCATCTATACAACCTCTATCAAAAGGGCCAATATCAATACTACTCCCCATTGGTTGCGGATTGGGAGGCGTATCATCTTCATTAAAAGTATAAACTAAGGTATAATTGCCCGCCGAGGCAATTGTATTGGGTATAGCAGCGATATTATTTCCAATCAAATTTCCATTGGCATCATACAAATCAAAAACGCCACCCGCTGGGAAATTACTTGCTATTACATTATTGAAAAAGTCTGTTCCTGTAGCATAAACGGCATCACTATCATCGTCGGCATTGGTCGGCGTGATACCATCAGAACCCAAAAGCCCCGAACCCGTCGTACTTAAATCAAAAGGTAGCGAACTTGAGCACAAAGTCGCTGGTATGTCAATCAAAGCCATTGGATAAAAACACCCTCGATTTGTGATAGTTCGTGTGATTCCCAAAGCATCATTGGCAACTGTTAAGACAAAACCCAATCCATCGTAATGAATGGCTTCGAGATAGTATAAACCATCTTCGCCAGCATCGTCCACTCCATTCATCATATCATTATCAATGCCATCTGTCGAAGCATCTACAAACTGTACTCCTGTAGAGCCGACGGCAAAGGGAGTGGCCGCAGCAGGAGGAGTTGGGCTTGTAATAGCAAATAAACCATCATTGGGTAAAGTAGCACTTGTATTAAATGAATTGACTGATTGAATATACCAATCTTGTCCAGCCGCAAACGAAAATATAGAAATGACTTCTGCAAATTGACCATTTTCATCGTTGGTTGCATTATTTAAACACTCGCAAGGGTCATCGAGCATTACATCATCGCCCGAGCCAATATCGCAAGGGTCAATTGTTATTATTACAGTTGTAGTAGTTGAACACATATTTCCGTCAGATACAGTATATTCCAATTCTACTGTACCAGTTGTACCATTAATATCTGAATTGACAGTAACAATAGACATATCATCATTGCTTAATGTAACTCCCGTTGCAGTAGTATTTGCACCATTCAAGATAGACCAAGAATGATTAAAAGTTCCCATGCCTTCCATAGCTTGTCCGTTTACGTCCAAGAAACCCCCAAAACACATGGTGGCAGCTTGTGGATTGGCGGTAGGTTCATCAAATATAGTAACTGTAAAATCAGCATCTGTCAATTCGCCACAAACTTGACTTGTTGATGGAGCTAATGAAATATCATTTTGAACATCCGCAAAAGCTGTCCCCATCAATTCCAAAATATTACCACTTGATACATTAGTGAAATTATTGATTTCCAAACTACGATAACTCAATCCATAAATTGTATAAGTAATCGGAAAGGGGCCACTATAAGTGGTGAAATCAAAACCTGTTGCACTGACTTCTCGTATAATTCCGCCTTCGACGGCTAAAAATATGTAGTCATATTCGGGAGCAGTGGGAGAGGAGTTACCATTTCCATCAAGGCCCACAGTTGGGTTAAACAGCAAAGTAGAACTGCCTTCACAAGCCCCAAAACTGGTGCTTGTGATATCGCCTGCTTCGGCATCACAGCAATAAGGCGAAAAAGTAGCTTCGCAACAAAAATTATAACAGAAGTTAGCAAATCTACCTCCATTAGTCAAAATATCATCGCCAGTACTAATTGTACTAAGATTTCCTAATTCAGTATTGAAATTTGCCAATTCTATATCCGAAACATAAAACGCATAAAGGGTATAATTGTGTAAATTTTCAACGCCATCACTGTTATCAAATAAACCTGTTGTATTGACTGCTTCAATGGCATCACCACTTGTATTATCTACCAAAACATAGACATAAGTTGATGTAATATCATTTTCAGAATTTACGTCCGTACTAGGTAAGACTTGTGCCAAAATTCCAGGAGCAGACGCTCCATTTTGAGGGCTACAAAAAACACCATTAGAAACATCATCTTCTACATTTCCGTCTCCTCCAGTATCAACACTAAAGCCGCAAATAGCAACAGGCAATTCTATGGATTGTGTTGTTCCATTATTTTCTAAAGTAATTGTCAGAACTGTTCCATAATCGGAAGGACTTAGACCCGTTACCAAGAGCGAGCCATTGGTATCGGTAGCACCGATACCAGTACCACTTTCGGTTATACTAAGTGCGCCTCCACTTGCATTCATTCCTGTAAAAGTAATATCGTTCACACCATCCGTATTCGCAATGGCATTAATGTGAATATACATACTATTTACAGCTGCTTCTGTCCCTGCATTATCATCACAATCAGGTAAAGCCGAAAAACTAATTTGCGCTCCTATATTTCCCATTCCAAAAAGGAATAAAAAATAAAAAAGCCAAAGTATTTTATGTTTTTGTATAATCAACATTTACATTTTTAATATCAAAACTATAC
>JAHDEQ010000277.1:2249-4563 GCA_020628755.1 Saprospiraceae bacterium | reverse complement strand
GAAGAAGTCTTGAAAAAAATATGTTAGAACAACACACCAATTTTAAGAAATCCCTCGAAATCCAAAAACGCATCCACCAGTTGATTCCTGGTGGAGCACACACCTATGCTAAGGGAGATGACCAATATCCAGAATTTTATCCTCCCTATTTGCTTAAAGGAAATGGATGTCATGTGTGGGATGCCGATGGCAACAAATACATCGAATATGGAATGGGCCTGCGGGCCGTGAGTTTGGGGCATGCCTTTCCAGAAGTGACTTGGGCGGCTTGCCAACAAATGAATTTGGGCATCAATTATGCTCGTCCTGCGCTTATAGAATTAGAAGCCGCCGAAAAATTTATCGAATGTGTACCGACAGCCGAAATGATCAAGTTTTGCAAAAATGGTTCAGATGCAACAACGGCTGCACTCAAATTGGCTCGTGCCGTTACAGGTCGAGAAAAAATTGCCATTTGTGGCAATCATCCTTTCTTTTCGATTGATGATTGGTTTATTGGTGCGACCAAAATCAATGCAGGAATCCCACAAAATATCATTGAGCAAACCGTTAAATTTGAATATAACAATCTCGAATCAGTTCGACAAGTTTTTGACCAAAATCCCAATGAGATTGCTTGCCTTATCATGGAACCTGAAAAGTACGAACCTTTAGATTTGGAATTTGCAAAGGGTTTGCAACAGCTTTGTAAAGAAAAAGGAGCTTTATTTATTTTGGATGAAATGATAACGGGTTTTCGTTGGCATTTGGGCGGCGCGCAGACACTATATAATATAACTCCTGATTTGACCACTTTTGGTAAAGCGATGGGTAATGGCTATGCCGTTTCCTGCCTCGCAGGAAAACGAGAGTTTATGGAATTAGGCGGTTTATATCATAATAAAGAAAGAGTTTTTCTACTTTCTACGACGCACGGTGCAGAACATCATGCTTTGGCTGCTTTTATCGCTGTTGTCGAAGCCTACAAAAAATACAATGTCATAGATTATTTGGCGTATCAAGGCGAACGACTCCGAAAAGGAATGCTCCAAATCATAGCTGAACATCAGCTCGAAGGCTATGCAGGTATCATTGGACATCCTTCGGCTTTGGTTTTTACGACTAAAGACCAAGAGCGCAAGCCTTCGCAACCTTTCCGAACTTTGTTTATGCAAGAAATTGTCAAAAGAGGAATCATTGCTTCCAATTTGGTATTATCTTATTCACACAAAGATGAAGATGTAGATTATACCTTGGAGGCATTTCACGAAGCACTCTATATTTATAAAAAAGCCCTCAACGAAGGAGTCGAAAAATACTTAGAAGGTCGCCCCGTCGCGCCTGTTTATCGGAAAAAGAATTAAAAAAATGTTTGTCGCAGTTTTCAACTGCGATACGATGTGCTCAAATTTGAGTTTAAATATTTTTAAATATCATCAATGTCCAAAATCAACGAATGGCGAAGCCATACGCCTGGCACACAAATTTACACCCACTTCAATAATGCAGGTTCGAGTTTGCCGCCTCAAATCGTAGTAGATTCGATATGTCAATATTTGCATCAAGAAGCCTTAGTGGGCGGCTATGAATTGCACGAGTTGCGAATGAAGCATATTGAAGGTTTTTATGATGCTGTCGCTAAAATGCTGCATTGTAAAAATAAAAATATAGCTTTTGTGGGGAGTGCGACGGATGCATTTGCCCGTGCTATAAACAGCATTCCTTTTGAAAAAGGAGATGTTGTTTTGACGACAATGGATGATTATAGTGCCAATCAGGTTTCGTATTTGTCTATGCAAAAACGATTAGGAGTGAACTTAGTTCGAGTTCCGAATACAGCCAAAGGAGGTTTGGACATTGGAGCAATGGAAAAGGCTATCAAAAAACACCAACCCAAATTGGTGTCCGTTTCGCATATTCCGACCAATTCAGGTTTAGTACAACCAATTGAACGAGTTGGAAAATTGTGTCAAGAAAATAATGTACTTTATTTGGTAGATGCTTGTCAATCGGTAGGTCAAATGCCTTTGGATGTGAATGAAATTGCTTGTGATTTTATGACGGCGGCTTTTCGAAAATGGATGCGTGGGCCACGCGGGACGGGTTTCTTATATGTTTCAGATAAAATTTTGAAAAAAGGCTACGGGCCTGTTTCAATGGATGGCATTGGTGCAACTTGGACCAATGCAGACGACTATAAAATGGCCGATTCTGCCCGACGCTATCAATTTTTTGAACTCAATTATGCTTTGGTTTTAGGAGCTAAAGTTGCCACCGAATATGCTTTGGAAATTGGTCTCGAAAATATCCGAAAACGAGTTGGACAACTCGCTCG
>JAHDEQ010000277.1:0-2149 GCA_020628755.1 Saprospiraceae bacterium | reverse complement strand
GCCACTATAAAAACCTCGCCACCGATTCTTTATAAGTTGCCACTGCATCTTTAAACTCTTGTTGCATTCGTTTGACCAACATTTCTGTAGAAAGGACATCGTTAATCGTCGTTACACCTTGTCCTGCCGACCAAAGCGTTTTCCAAGCTTTGGCCTCTGCCTGTGCCGCATCGAGTTCTTTACCAAAATCAATTTTTGCTTTTTTACCCCACATTTCTTGGGTAATGCCCATTGCCTCCAAGCTCGGACGCAAAAAGTTCGCTGCTACTCCAGAAATAGCCGCCGTATGGACAATATCACTTGCCCCACAATCAATAATCATTTGTTGATAACCTTCGTCTGCTTTGCTTTCTTGAACATTGATAAAACGAGTTCCCAAATAAGCTAAGTCTGCGCCCATGTGCAAGGCCGAAGCAATATCTTGACCATTGCTCATACAACCTGATAGCAAAATCGTCTTATCGAAAAAACTACGAATTTCTTGTATAAAAGGCATTGGATTGAGTGTGCCAGCATGACCGCCTGCACCTGCTGCTACAAGGATGAGTCCGTCCACACCAGCACCTGCAGCTTTTTGAGCATGGCGTTTTTTAATAACATCGTGAAAAACCAAACCGCCATAGCTATGAACTTGGTCCACCAGTTCAGCTACTGCACCGAGCGAAGTAATAATAAGAGGAACTTTGTGCTTGATACAAATTTCGAGATCAGCTTGTACACGAGGATTGGTTCGGTGTACAATCAAATTGACTCCAAAAGGGGCAGCTTTTTTTCCTGTTGCTTGTTCAAATTCAGCCAATTCGGTTTTGATTTGGATAAGCCATTCTTCAAAACCTTCGGTGGTGCGTTGGTTGAGGGCTGGAAAAGTACCTACAATGCCATTTTTGCAACATTCGATGACCAAACGAGGGCCTGAAATCAAGAACATTGGAGCTGCCACAACGGGCAAGGTCAAATCGTTTATAAAGGGAGCTTTGCTAGGCATAAGAATACTAATTTAAACCTTTGCTGTTTTTCGCATTTTGAGCATATCAACAAAAAACTTCATTTTGGTACGAATTTCAGGTTTCCACCAAATTTCAGTTACATCTTTCAAATCTTCTTCAGCATATTGGTGGAGAGCGTCCAACCAATTGCGGCGCAGCTTGAATTTTGTATTTTTCATAATATCTTGGTCGGCATTCAAAAATTGCTTCATTTTTTTCTCCGCTTTAGGAAGCAGATCTTCGGCTGTGACCAACTCATCCACTAAGCCAGCGTCTAAGGCTTCTTGACAATTGAGCAATTTGCCTTCCATAATATAGCGATGTGCTAGATGGTTTCCAATCCAATAAGCATAAGCATTGACCAAGTTATGCGAAATTTGAATATTGACAGCCATTTCATTGAGACCAATGGTGTATTTGGGGCCATCTACCATCAAGCGATAATCGGCAGCTACTGCTATGACGGTACCGCCTGCTGGCGAGTGTCCGTTGATGGCACAAATCAGAGGTTTCGGAAAACGAACCAATTCGACGTGCATCATCGAAAAGTCAATCAAAAATTGACGCATTTTCTCTTTATCGTAATCGTATAATTCGATGACATCTAAACCTGCCGAAAAGAAGTCGGTTTTTCCTGTGAGGATTAAGCCTTGCGCTTTATCGTCGTTTTGCACTTCTTGTATGGCTTGCCGAAATTCATTAATCAGTTGATGATTGAGAACGTTGGCTTTGCCTCGGTCGAGTTGTAGGATGCTATAATTTCCTTTTGATGTTATTTTGATAAAATCCATATGACTTATTTAATGAACTCAAATATACAAATATATAAGGCTTGGGATGCAAATAGGTTTAAATTTTTAGCGAAAATTCGCTAAAAAACCATCATTTTTTGAATTTGTTGCAAAGCACTAAAATGGTTTTATACCTTCTTAAATGTAAATTAGTTGTCATATACAATTATTTTAAACGCCAAATACTTTACAAAAGTCAAGTATTTGGAGCAAAAGCTCTCATTGTATTATAAATTATAGATGCAAACAAAATTTCTCATTATAAAACCAATTCAACTATGCAAGCTAGAAACATTACTACTATTTTATTTCTCCTCTCTTTTTGTTTTCAATCCTTTGCTTTTAATGACCTCTATGTACTACATCCCGAGA
>JAHDEQ010000276.1 GCA_020628755.1 Saprospiraceae bacterium | reverse complement strand
ATTTCAATAATATATCGGATTGTACTTTGATTTTGGTTGTAAACAATGTATTCGTTATTGATGAGGTCAACGCCACCTTTGGCAAAGACAGAATCGTATTGTTCGCCTCTTTCTTTGAGTTTTGTTTCCGAAAGTTGAGGACACCAAGATTGATGTTTTTTGATTTTGAGTTGCTCACCTACATGTACGTCATAGAGAGCGAGGTAAGCCTTATTTTGACTGCCGCCCGTCCAGTACGAACCCCAAAGTGAGGTATAATTTAGAGACTTTTGAAAACGGTCAGCAAAGTATAATCCATAGCCAAACATTTTGCCATTGATAATGGCATTTGCTGGACGTAAAACCAAACCACCTTTCATGATAGACAACCAATTTTCATTGCGGCTTCCATGCCAAAACAACTCGGTTTTTTTGTTTTTAGCTTGTGCCAGATGTTGGTCAAAGGCATTTTGTGTACGTACATTGCATACTTTATAAGCACGTTTGAATTTGGAAGCATCGCTTCCCATCATTTTTTTAATGGAACGAATGAGTTGAGCAT
The DNA here is from genome assembly GCA_020628755.1 of Saprospiraceae bacterium. Taxonomy (GTDB): domain Bacteria; phylum Bacteroidota; class Bacteroidia; order Chitinophagales; family Saprospiraceae; genus JAHDES01. The sequence goes on along the minus strand of JAHDEQ010000276.1, from coordinate 4,025 downwards.
CTTTTAGCAATTCCATTTGCAAACCCATTGCTTGCAAGAGGTCTAGTTTTTCGGGTTGGGTTGATTCTTGGTTTTGATTTTGTTGACGCTCCTTGATTTCTACTTGACCCCGCATCACGTCGAGCGTTGCTTGTTCGTTGGCAAGCATCTCATTGATTTTTTTAATATCCGCTGCAGATTTTGGCGACGTGATGAGGTGTTCCTGAACTTTAGTCATACGTCTCGGAATCACCTGAAAAAGGGTCAAGAGTTTATCATTAAAATATCGAGCACGCATTCCCAATTTGACACGAGCTACGAGATTGTCTAGTATATTTTGTGCTTCTTCGACTTGTTTACGAGTAACATCATCCGCACTAACATTGTAATTGTAACGGATAGATTTCTTTGCAAAACGCATCAAATCATTAATAATTTGAGAAACCGCACGATCATCAATTTCGATTAAATCTTCTTGTTCTTTTTTTGTAGAAAAAAGATGCGTTTGGTCGGTATAACCTTTACGGATTTTTTCATTATACTTACTGTCCCACTGCGAAATAGGGTAGTCTCGGTGAGTACCTGCGGTTCCCACCCTTCCATAAGTTACGCGAAAGGAGCCGTCGTTTTGTTCCTGCATTTCGTAGAATTTATTATTGTTATTTGCTGTAACCATAATAAGTTTACATACACGTAAAGCAGGTTTTTCTTCCGTCGGTTCTTGTGCATCAACTTTTGGATCAGGAAGTGTTGAAGAAATTTGTGGTAAAGCCACCTTTTGCGCATTTTGTAAAATGGCAGTAGGAGGTGGAGTAGGGTTGAAAGTTTGTTTTATCCAAGATAACATAGCGTGTGGTGTTTAAATATATAGATGTTTAATATTGAATACGAACGCAAATTAATTACAATTTTTAAAATTATCTACTTTTTGATTATAAATATCGTTATTTCACTAAAGTTTAACTTTTTTGTAATTTTTTTGCGTATAAAAAGCGTTTCTTAATAGAATTTAAAAACTAAATCATGATTACATTTCTAATTTACATCAATGCAATTGTCTTTATAAGTTTGTCAATGCTCCATGTTTACTGGGCTTTTGGTGGTGAAATAGAGATGGATAAGGTGATTCCAGTGATTGAAGGAAAAGAATTAGCGTTTAAGCCGCCTGCTGCTGCAACATTGCTTGTTGCAGCAGGACTTTTGGGTTTTGCAGCAGTCATGTTAGCTAATTTAGGTTATTTCGATACTTTTATAAGCAAAAAATGGATAAACTACGTTACTTGGGCAATTGGAATTTTATTTTTAGTACGAGCCATTGGAGATTTTAAATATGTTGGGTTCTTCAAAAAAGTTTACAATAGTCCGTTTTCTACTTTAGATACGAGATATTACTCACCACTTTGTTTGGTGATTGCTTTGATCGCTATACTTATTGCCATTCGTGTCTAGGTGTCTATGTGTTTGCGTGTTTATGATAAAGACACAAACACGTAAACACATAGATACACAAACACAAACATGAATTTGCCTCAATTCATTTTTTCCATTATTTTTGCAGCCTAAAATTTTTTGAAAAGTGTGCATCTACAAATAACACAAACACGTAGATACATAGACATCTACCTGTCGATAGACAGGCCTAAACACGATTTTAAAAATGGGAAGAGCATTTGAATTTAGAAAAGAACGAAAAATGAAGCGTTGGTCAGCAATGGCCAAAACGTTTACAAGAATAGGAAAGGACATCGTCATTGCTGTAAAAGCAGGTGGTCCAGACCCTGATACCAACGCTCGTTTGCGTGCCGTTATTCAAAATGCAAAGGCAGCAAACATGCCGAAGGATAACGTCCAACGAGCAATCAAAAAAGCTTCTGAAAAAGACACGGCTGATTATAAAGAAGTCATTTTTGAAGGTTATGCTCCGCACGGAATTGCCATTCTTGTAGAGGCTGCAACCGACAACAATAACCGAAGTGTGGCCAACATTCGTGCTTGTTTCAATAAGTGCAATGGCAATATGGGAACTTCGGGTTCGGTCTCCTTTATGTTTGACCACAATTGCCATTTTAAAATAAAAGACAATGGCGAAATTGATTTAGAAGAACTTGAATTGGAGTTTATTGATTATGGTGCAGAAGAAATTTTTAGAGAAGAGGCGGACGAAGAAAATGAAGCCGCTATCATGATTTACGGTTCTTTTGAGAATTTTGGTTCTTTACAAGGGGCTTTAGAAGAACGTAAATTTGAAATCGTAGAATCTGGTTTTGAGCGTATTCCGCAGCAAACCAAAGAACTCAACGAAGCACAACAAGCCGATGTCGAAAAGCTACTCGAACGACTCGAAAACGACGAAGACGTACAAAACGTTTATCACAATATGGCTTAATAATGCACGAATGATTGAATGTACGAATGCAAGAATGTTTCAGTAATATTTTTTCATTCTTGCATTCAGTCATTCTCACATTCAGACATTTCTAATCCCTCGCATTTTGCTCCAAAGAAATCAACCTTCCATTGACAATTGCCTTTTGAGGAATCCCTTTTCGATAGACAATTAAACTCGGATTATTTCCTAAATAGACCTTATTATTAAATGCTTCCCCTTCCAAATGTATGCGTACAGGCAAACGCAAACGGTCGGATTCATCTTCTAATTTTTGAACAATAAAATCAGTATATCCTTCCCTTAAAGCCTTGATTAAATCCAAAGTATAAATCTGTTTTGACGAACGAAAAACTTTAGTATAAGTTTTTCCTGGACGGACGATATAAGTATCAGCATCAAACTCTTCATAACCATAATAAATGGACAAATCGCCCAAATCATCAATATAGGCCAAATCATAAAAGTGGCGAGCCGTCACATCTTGAATTTCTCTCACTTTAAAAGCAATATCGGTTTTAAACGAACGTCCATCTTGGTCAAGAATGGCATTTTTAAGGATAAATTCCTTCATTTTTCGCTCATTATTAGGAATTTGCTCATACAAATGCAAAGGATTTTGAGCATAACTTTCTGAAATAATCGACTCAAAAGCCTCCAACAAAACCAGAAAATGTAATTTTCTGATTTCCTGTTTTTCTCGGTCGCCACGCAAGCCGCCAGCTTCAATTAAAATTGTACTTGTTCCCCACTTTTGAATGTTATCACCAAAAGCTCTTGGCTCAAAATCGTCCGAATATTTAGCAACATGGTCAGGAATATATGCTTGCAAAATTTTATTCATTTGAATAATCAACTGCATCGATTTTTCACGAACTCGATTGATGTCTTTTTCATAATTGAAGGCAGGTGCAAGAAAAGACATCGTCGCAGGATTAGGCGTATTTCCTGCCGAATAATAGCGACTTTGGTCATGCAAATTAAATCCAAAATCGGGTTTTAGTTCCTTAACAACATCCTTTAAAATCTTACCTTCGGGTGTTTGCGCCCGAAGCGCATCCCGATTAAGGTCAATATCTTGTGCATTTCTACGTTGGTATTGCTCCGCACCGTCAGGATTTAATAATGGAATAAAATAGAGCGTACTTTCAGACAACAAACGTTCTCGAAAATCATCAAATCCATCATCTTTCGCACTTAAAAAATTAAAAATATCGGCAATCGCCATAGTCGCCGTTGGTTCGTCGCCATGCATTTGCGACCATAAGAGAATTTTTTTATTTCCAGAACCAATTTTGACTTGATAAATCTCTCGTCCCTCATAGGATTTACCCAAAATCTTAGTTTCAAAACCCTTTTGAACAGAAAGATTCTTGATTAATGGAATAATATCACCATGCTTAAAACGACGGTTCGTTATACTTTTTTCTTGGTACTGCTCGTATTGAGTATTTAATTTTTGGTGAAGGCTTCCTTTTTGAGCAAAAAGGAATGCTGGGAGCATTAAGGAAAGGATTAACAAAATAGTCTTCAGCTTCATAAAAAATCTGTTTTTACAAAGTTAGAAAATTAAATCTATGCAAGTATAAACAAAAATCATCTAAGCGTTTTCATACGTTTTCTGTAAGTGTTCCATTTTAGAGAAGATGCGGGCACTATT
>JAHDEQ010000027.1:17711-27276 GCA_020628755.1 Saprospiraceae bacterium | reverse complement strand
TGGCACAAAATCTCTATTTCTAACTTGTTCACCTTATTTTTTCGTCGTTACTTAGAAACGAAACAATTTGCCATAAAACAAATCTTTTTTGCAAATGTGTAAATCATTTGATTCAAATGATTTGCTAAAATATGACAACTATCTTTAGCTAAATTTGGTTGTATAAAAGAAAATTGAAAATTCTTAAAAACTTTGTGAGTTTTAGTATATGAGTACAATCAAAAAACAAGTTGAAGCAGTAATTCCTACTCCTTTTGGTAGTTTCAATATGCTGGCTTTTTCGGACGATAAAGATGAAAAAATGCCGCATATCGTTATGGCACATCCTCATTTTGATGCCAAGGATTGGGTTTTAGTGCGTTTGCATTCGGAGTGCTTTACGGGCGATTTGTTTGGTTCAAAGCGTTGCGATTGTGGCGAACAATTGGAGCGTGCATTGGAACTAGCGATGCAGCAGCAGGGACTTGTCGTTTATTTGCGACAAGAGGGCAGAGGTATCGGAATTATTAATAAACTTAAAGCCTATAACCTGCAAGATAAAGGATTGGATACGATTGATGCCAATACACATTTGGGTTTTGAGCCAGATGAACGAACCTACGAAGAAGCAATTGCTATTTTGAAATCTCTCGGCTTATCAAAGATAAAATTGTTGACCAATAATCCGCTTAAAGTAGAAGCATTGAATACTTCGGGACTTGAGGTGGAGCGAGTGCCTTTAGAGATAGCGGCTCAAAAAGAAAACTTTGCATATCTAAAAACCAAAAAAGATAAAATGGGACATATGCTGCAAAACTCGCTTCGAGAGTAATATTATATCTTTAGAGAAAAAAAAGAAATTAAAAAAGACTTATATGTTTTTTGAAAATGATAGAGAACTCACTTATTAGAAGACTTTAATACATTATTATTAATTGTAATGTTAAAAATACCCTGATTAGGGTATTATTAATCCTATATTATTGCTGTATATTTGTTGAGTAATTGAATTATCCCATATTCTTACCGATTTAACAAGAAAATTCCCGTTTACCGATACAAAGGGTATCAGCCCTTTTTTTTATTCCAGTACTTGATTATACTATAGTTTTATAGTAAAGAAAGTGTATTATATACTGTCAATGAGACAGTTCTATATATAAAGTTTTTAAAATCGTAATCGGTTTATGGGATGGCCTCTCTCCGTAATTTTTGGAGGGGGGCTTTTTTTTTGAACTTAGCTTTTTAGCAAAAAAAAACGGCCAAAAAATCATGTAGAAATTTTGACCGTTGAGCAAAGACAACTAAAATTTATTCTTCTATCTCATCCTAAATCCTATCCCTCGGTTTCTATCTATCTCATTTTCCATGAGATTAAAGTCAGAAACATCTTCGAGTAGAACGGTATGAATGAGTAACCAAGTACGTTCCTTGGGTGGCACATCGGCCATCCTTAGATTTTGGCGTTTGATAGCTTCGGTAACAATTTTTCTTATGGTACGAGCATTGCCAAAATACTTGTGTTTATTATCAATCAATTTTTCGATATAGCTTTTGATGTGCTTTTCGGCCTCTTCGTGCATTTTCAGTTCTTCTTTATCAAAAAGCATTTTGGTGATGAGCAGTAACTCATCGGCTGTATAATCTTTAAAGTCAAAGTTTTTATCAAAACGAGACATTAGACCAGGATTAGCCTCTATAAAATCATCCATTTCGGCAGGATAACCAGCTACGATAACAATAAACTCACCTCGGCGATCTTCCATTTCTTTGAGTAAGGTCTCGATGGCTTCTCGTCCAAAATCATTGTTGCCGCCCTTAGTCAAAGAGTAGGCTTCGTCTATAAAAAGACCACCTCCGAGGGCTTTTTCAATAACTTCGCCTGTTTTGATGGCCGTTTGGCCAACAAAACCTGCCACAAGTGATTTGCGATCGCACTCGACCAAGTGACCTCGTTCGAGAATACCCAAGGCTTTATAAATTTGAACCAACAATCGAGCGACCGTCGTTTTACCTGTACCAGGGTTTCCTTTAAAGACCGAATGCAAGGATAAACTATTGCGAATATCACGACCAATTTCTTTGTAATAGCGAACCAATTTGATGAGTTCGCTTACTTCTCGTTTGATACTAGAAAGGCCGACTAAATCGTGCAAGTGAGCCAATGAAGATTGTAACAAATCTTCATCAATAGGCAAATCAATTCGTTTTTCACCTTTATTTTTAAATACCTTTTCGATATCAATAGCCATTACCGTTGATAGGGTTTCTTTGGCTAACTGTGCAATTTGGTCAGTTTCCTGATTCATCAGTCGGAGTGCCATATTTTGTTTGGCCTCTTCGATTAGTCCGTTGATATAGCGAGCATTACCAAATTGCTCGTTGCGATTGCGATAGATTTCGACTAGATTTTTATAAATAAGTTTGACCGTATCTTTGTGTAAAACAACGCCTCTTTTTTGAGCCGTATATTCTGCGATTTCGACCAATTCATCAGGCGTATAATCCTGAAATTTGATAATATTTCTTATTCTAGAATTTAGACCAGGATTAGAATCTACAAAATTTTGCATTTCCTTGGGATAGCCAGCGCAGATGATGGCGATGTCACCTTCGCCATCAGAAAGCTCTTTGAGTAAAACCTCAATAACTTCTTTTCCAAAATCTTTACCATCTTCACCTCTATTGGTTAGGGCGTAAGCCTCATCAATAAAAAGGATACCTCCACGAGCTTTGTCAATTACTTTTTTGACCTTAGGCGCAGTTTGTCCGATAAATTCTCCTACTAAGTCAGCACGGCCGACTTCATATACTTTTCCGTGCGACAGCAAACCCAAACTATTGTATATTTTGCCCAACATATTGGCAACAGTAGTTTTACCTGTACCAGGATTTCCAGTAAAAATGCTGTGTAGATTTATTTTTTCATCCTGTTCAAGTCCTTTTTCTTGTCGTATTTTTATAAACTGAAGGTAAGTCGCCAGTTCGTTGATTTGTGTTTTGACAGCTCTTAGACCAATAAGAGCTTCTAATTCTTTTTTAGCTTCATCGAAGCTAAAATTAGAAGGTTTCTCACTGGCCAAATGACCATAACCTTTGGCAATAGAGTAATTATGCGTACCATTTTGCAATTCTTCTTCAACTGCTACTTCAAAAGGTACAATAGCAATGAGTTGGTCCATGAAAATAATTTCGAGGGTATATTTGTCATGATACCAATAGCCGCCACTATCAGAGCCGTAGCCCGTGTCGAGTATAATTTCGCCAATATGTTTTTTGATTTCTTTGAAATAAGACATGAAGGCCTTGTGCTGGCCAGCATCATTGTAGAAATTGAATTGTAATTCTAAAGGAAAGATACCCTCTTGATTGATCATCTTATTTTCGAGGACCATTTCTACATTCAGATATCGAGTAATATCTGCGGCAAAGGTTTTGAGATAAACCCTTTTGTCGTAGGGCATACCATCTCTTGCACTTTCAAAAAGTTTGATGGAACTAATATTAAAATAAGGATTATTTTGAGCTGAAACAACTCCACCATTGACGATGTGAAATTCAGTAGTACCAATGAGTTTGTCTTGAAAAGAAACTTCCCATAGATATGCACCTTCTTTCCACCAGCCAGGTTCGGGTGTTCCCCAACCTTCACGGACATAAACAATGTTTTTGTCCTTACTGATATTCAAGGTTTTGTCAAGAACACAGATTTCTTTTTGCGTTTTTTTGTCCTTGCAAACAAACTTTATTTTTGCTTCCCATTCTTGAATATCGAATAGTTTGTTATAAAAAGAAAGTTCGCAATAAATATACCTACACTCAGCCTCATCATAGACAAGTCTATACTTTTTGAAATTGTGGTATAAATTTTCTTTCGACCCAAATACCTTTAAATCCTTTATTTTGTAATTGTTGATCGAGATTTCCTCATTATTGTCTTTCAGCAACATAAATCAAAAAAAGTCTTTTGCACATTTGTCCGCATATGTGATTATTTTTATCTTGATAAAAACAATGTCACAGATAAGGGGAAATAGTGGCTTCTAAATGCTCGATTGATAATGAAAATTACAAAAGGGGAAAGGGGAAATACGTTATTATAGTATATAAGGAAATATCTTGCCAAAAAAATAGCTGACTTCATATTTCTAAAAAGTACGGAAACACCTATATACACTGGCTTTGTGCAAAATAGCCGACTTATCTAACTCAACAAAAAACATACATGATATTTTTCTTGAAATAGTATATGTATTTATTATATTTGTTAAAATTTTACACTTCATCTTTATCGCTCAAGCTATACCTTATGAAATATACAATTACCATTTTCTTGTTTTGTTTTAGCCTTATTTTTTGTGATGCACAGTCGTTACAATTTACGCCAGTTTTTTCAACTTTTTCTAGTCCAGTAGATATTGCCAATGCTGATGATTGCTCCGATCGCTTGTTTATTGTTGAGCGATTTGGTACGATTAGAGTCATAGACTCTAATGGTATGACATTGACTTCTCCCTTTTTAGATGTTTCAACTAAAATTTCTACTTCTCCCAACGAAAGAGGTCTTTTAGGTATGGCTTTTCATCCTGATTTTGAAAGCAATGGTTTCTTTTATATTAATTATACAGATAATAGTGGTGACACGAAAATTGCTCGTTATGAAGTATCAACAAGCAATCCTAATATTGCTGATGCCAGTTCAGAAGTGATTTTACTCACTATCAACCAACCCTACTGGAATCATAATGGCGGATGCTTGAAGTTTGGCCCTGATGGTTATCTGTATATAGGCACTGGAGATGGTGGTTCTTCGGGCGACCCTGAGTGTTACTCACAAAACAATTTAGATTTGCTGGGTAAAATGCTTCGTATAGATGTTAATCAAAACATCAATACAAGTCCTTATTATGGAATTCCATCTGATAATCCTTTTGTGGGCAATAGTGCCTATTTGCCCGAAATATGGGCAACAGGTTTACGCAATCCTTGGCGTTATTCCTTCGACCGAGTAACGGGCGATTTGTGGATAGCTGATGTTGGACAGTGGGCTTGGGAAGAATTGAATTTTCAGCCAGCTAGTAGCACAGGAGGAGAAGATTATGGTTGGGATGTAATGGAAGGAAATCATTGTTTTGATAATATAGATCCTAATTGTCCTACAGGTACGGAGAGTTGTTTTTCTATTGCTTATACTGATCCTATTTGGGAAACGGCTCAAGATCCTTCTACGGGTGGATTTTCTATTACGGGGGGCTTTGTATATAGAGGTTGTCGTTATCCCAACTTAACAGGTTTATACGTTTGTGCGGATTATGCTACCGACAATGCTTGGTTGATTGATGGTGCTGGCAATGCTACATTGTACAATAATTTGTCTATTAGTTCAATCTCTACATTTGGAGAAGACGAAAGTGGCGAATTATATGCCGCTAGTCTTGGTGGGGCTATTTATTTGATTGAAGAAACTAGCAATGTCGTAGATTGTTCTTGTCCACCAACAAAGCATTTGACAGGTACGATTTGTGGCGGTACGTATAGTACTACCACGAGTATCACTTCTGATGGATTGGTAGAGGCAGGAAGCGATGTTACCTTTCAATCTGATATGATAGAATTGCAAAGTGAATTTGAGGTTGAATCGAACGCCGTGTTTTGCGCCGAAATCGTCCCTTGCACACCTTTAGCTGATACAAACGTTCAGCAGTTGACAAATACTGATGAGAATAGTACGACAAATTTTAAAAATAATGTTAAATTAGAGGCAACAATAGAAAGTACTAATTTGCAGATTGAACAGCAAGCTGCAAATCAGACCATTCAAATTCAATTAAGTATAGATGGTATTGCATTCATCAATTTGCAGATTGTTGACAATCACCAAAATGTTATCGCCAAACTAATAGAAAAAGAACACCGCCCCAAAGGAAACTATATTTGGGAAGTTGATACCAATACCTTCAAAAAAGGATTCTATACGGTACAAGCATCCATAAACAATTCTAAAAACATTAATAAAAAAATTGAAATAGAATAGATTCTCATTTTATATCAATTTTACTTTTTAAAGTAGCGTCTTCCTCACATAAAAAAATTGAAGAAGATAAGACTTACCGTTTCTATATTTTATCATCCTCTCTAGTGTTTTACCCTACACTAGCCATTGTTTTGTATATGGCTGGCGAAGAATTTTATTTTGTTAAACCGATTAAAGTTTCAACAGATGAAAAATGTATTGCCTATTCTGCTCCTTTTTTGGAGTACTATTTTGTTTGCTCAAATGAATATGAACTTGCTTTCCAATTGGAATGGAAGTACCGTAGGTTATAACGATGTGTGGGGCTATGTAGATGACTATGACAATGAATACGCCATCATAGGTTCACGTACCAATACCTATTTTATAGATATTAGTGATCTCAATGCTCCTATCGAAATAGCCAACTTCGATGGTAGTTTTACGACTCCAACAGATACCATTAATGGAGCAAGTACTACTTGGCGAGATTTCAAAACTTTTAAACGATTTGCATACGGTGTATGCGATAGTTGTGGCGAAGGTTTGTCTATTTATGATTTGACAGATATTCATAATGGCAATGTCTATAAAGTCAATCAAAAAAATGACGTTTTTACAAGTTGTCACAATATATATATAGACGTACCCAAGGGCAGATTGTATGCCGTTGGTGGTACAATGGGAAATAGAGTAGCGGTTTTTGATTTAGAAAGTAATCCTACTGACCCTGTATTATTGGCCAATGTTTTGGTTGATGGTGGGTATATTCATGATATTTTTGTACAAGACCATATTGCTTACGGTTCTTCGGGTTACGATGGTATGTATATTATTGATATGACCGACCCCGCCAATCCAATTACAAAAGCCTCGCTTAGTACCAATGGTTACAATCATAGCAACTGGATTTATGACAATGGTACTAAGTTATTGGTCGCAGAGGAAGTACCGCAGGGACTGCCGCTTATGATTATGGATATTGCAGACAAAGACAATGATAATATTTTTCCAATTAATACTTTTCATGAACCACTCGAAGCTCCAATGGATTCTTCGGTGACCTACCACAATCCTTATGTGATTGATAACTATGGTATTGTATCTTCTTATAATGATGGTATTACAATATTTGATTTGTCCAATCCTATGGATACCAATTTGGTAGCTTATTATGATACTTATTCATCCAATGTAGGCGATTACAATGGCTACAATGGTTGTTGGGGCAGTTACCCCTTTCTTCCATCAGGGGCAATTTTGGGCTCAGACCGCAGTACAGGCTTATATGTTTTAGAGACTTCCGTCAATTTGACAACAGATTGCTATGATGGCGTACAAAATGAATTTGAGCGAGGTATAGACTGTGGTGGTTTTTGCAAGCCCTGTGCGACTTGTAGTGATGGCATATTAAATGGCGATGAAACGGGCATAGACTGTGGTGGTAGTACTTGTAATCCTTGTGCTCCCTGCCCAACAAATGAGATTTTAACTGGAACAGAAAGTGACTCGGTATATTATTCTTCTAATCTTATTTTATCCTTTGCCACAATCCCCAATGGTGTTGATGTAAGCTACAATAGTCGAGAAATAATACTTACGCAATCATTTGAAGTGGAGCTAGGAGGACTGTTTTGTGCAAGCACAGACAATCCCTGTACGCCACCCTATACTTCCAATCCTACCAGTATTAACAATCCGACGGCCACTTATACGATTCAAGATAAAACTAATCCAACTGACTATAATGTATCCATACTACAGACGGAGTCTGTAGTGACCATCGAAGCAGATGTTCCTGCCCAAGCAGAGCAAGCCTATATTCTTATTCAAGATGAAAAAAATACCATTTTGGAAAAAATTAAACTCCAAAGAGGTCAATACAATATTCATAAAATAGATTTCAGAGCATTTGAAAAAATGCTCCATGATTTAAAAACAAACTCAAACAAAAAACTCTTTGTAAATCTTTTTATTAACCAAACTTCTAAGTCGAGAGAAATTGAAAGGTAAACCAAACTAAAATCAAAGTACAATGAAATGGACATTACGAATTACAAAAATTCTACTTTTACTGCTGTTAAGCAATGTTTTATTGGCACAAAATGCCATTGAAGTAGCAGAGAAATTTATGCGCCAATCGGCGCAAGAAAAGCAAATGAGTCAAGCAGATGTTGCGGACTATCAAGTTACCAATACACACGTATCTAAGCGAAGTCAGGTAACACATACTTACGTACAACAGCAATATCAAGGCATTCCTATTTTTGATGCTGTTATGGGAATCCACGTGATGCAAAATGGCGAATTGTTGATGATGGATAACCAATTTATTCCAAATGTTGCCAACAAAGTAAGTACAACTCAGCCAACACTGACGGCTTTACAAGCCATCGAATCGGCTGCCAATATTTTAAAATATACTCCAAGAGCGAATAGCATTCCTTTGGAAATGATAGAAGACAAAGGCGGAAAAGCCCGTGAAGCAGTTTATAGCAAAGGCGGAATTTCGCAACAAGATATTCCTGTCAAACTCATGTATTACTTAGTAGATGACAAATTACATCTGTGTTGGGATATGTCTATTGCGGACAACAATAGTGCTGACTGGTGGAGTATGCGAGTTGATGCTCAGACAGGGGAAATTTTGCATAAAAACAACTGGACAGTTTACTGTGATTTTGGGCATGATGAATGTGCTGAAAGCGACAATCATCATCATCATGCAAATTGCACCCATCATCATGCTCCAAAAGGAATTGAAAACGCTAAAAATACTTCTAAATCTAGTATGACAGCTCCCGATTCTTACCGAGTATTTCCTGAGCCTGTAGAAAGTCCGATTCATGGTACACGAGATTTGATTGTCAATCCAGCCGACCCAACGGCTTCGCCTTTTGGTTGGCACGATATCAACGGTTCACCTGGTGCAGAATATACGATCACAAGAGGAAATAATGTTTGGGCTCAAGAAGATACGAATGGAAATAATGGTACTGGTTTTAGCCCAGATGCTGGAGCATCATTAGATTTTGATTACGGTTTGGATTTGGGATTATCGCCATTAAATTCACCTAATTTAGAATCAGGAATTGTCAATCTTTTCTATTGGAGTAACCTCACGCACGATGTTTGGTATTCTTATGGATTTGATGAGGCTAGTGGAAACTTCCAACAAAATAATTATGGCAATGGTGGTGCTGGAGCTGATCCTGTGCTTGCCGATGCTTTTGATGGTTCTGGTACCAATAATGCCAACTTCTCTTCTCCTACAGATGGCTCAAGTGGCCGTATGCAGATGTTTCAATGGACAGGTGCTTCGGCAGGTGTCTTGACAGCTAACTCGCCAGCTTCAGTTGTAGGTTCTTATGGTACAGAAAGCGCACAGTTTGGTTCTACATCTTATAATGTAACAGGAGATTTGGTTTTTGTGGATGATGGGAGTGCCAATCCAACCGAAGGTTGTAGCGCAGCTACAAATGGTGCAGCTATCAATGGAAACATTGCTATGGTTGACCGAGGAACTTGTGAGTTTGGCACAAAATGTTTAAATGCTCAAAATGCAGGAGCTAT
>JAHDEQ010000027.1:9972-17611 GCA_020628755.1 Saprospiraceae bacterium | reverse complement strand
CAAATGGGAGAAGGTTGGTCAGATTATTTTGGTTTGATGATGACAATTAAACCTACTGATACACGAAACGATATTAGACCCATTGGTACTTTTGCCTTAGGGCAAAGTCCTACAGGAAGTGGTATTCGTACTTATCCCTATACAACGGATATGAGTGTTAACCCACATACCTACAATGATATTGGTAGCGAAGCCATTCCTCACGGTGTGGGTTCAGTATGGTGTGCCATGCTATGGGAAATGACTTGGGATTTGATTGACCAATATGGTTATGACCCTGATTTGATAAATGGTACAGGCGGTAATAATATTGCAATGGCATTGGTTATAGAAGGACTCAAGCTACAGCCTTGTAACCCAGGTTTTGTAGATGGCCGTGATGCAATCATTGCTGCTGACTTAGCTATAAATGGTGGGGCTAATGAGTGTACTATTAAAGACGCTTTTGCACGTAGAGGTTTAGGTCCAAATGCTTCGCAAGGAGGTTCTGGTAGTACAACCGATGGTTCTGAAGATTATTCTGTTTCTACTTGTGGCCCTCCAACTTGCGACGATGGTATTCGAAATGGCGATGAAACAGGTGTTGATTGTGGTGGCTCAAATTGTCCAGCTTGTCCGCCAGAAAATTGTGCTGTTTATAATTTTACAGGACAAGTAATTGACTATGATCCAGGTGAAGCCGACTTCGGAACAGCTACCGTACAAGATGGTGGAGCTACGCTTTATGTAACAGACAATGGCTGGAAGGCTGTGCCAATCAATTATACAGTAACACCAAACACAGTTTTGAGTTTTGATTTTAGAAGTGATACTCAAGGCGAAATTCATGAAATTTCTTTTGATAACGACTTAGCTTTTGCGCCAACACATCGAATTGTTATTTATGGAAATCAAGGTTATTCGGGTACTTTCACTAATCCAGTATATAGTGGTAGTGGAAATTACGAGAGTTTTGCTATTCCTATTGGACAGACCTTTTCGGGCGTTTGGCAATATTTAATCTTAATATCGGATGACGATGCCAATGCGGCAGGAGATTCTTATTTTAGAAATATCCAAATCTTTGAAGATTATGATAATGACTTGACTTGTACCAATACTAATCCTCCAACCTGTACCGATGGTATTCAAAACGGAGACGAAACGGGTATTGATTGTGGTGGAGCTACTTGCCCAGCCTGTACGCCAGGCTGTACCAATACCAATGCACATAATTACGATGCCAATGCTCAGGTAGATGATGGAAGTTGCGAAACCTGCACAGATGGTATTTTAAATGGCGACGAAACCGATATAGACTGTGGTGGTGTATTGTGTGACGCTTGTCCAACCTGTACCGATGGTATTCAAAACGGAGACGAAACGGGTATTGATTGTGGTGGAGTAAACTGTCCTGCCTGCCCCGCAGAAGATTGTCCATTGTATGACTTTACGGGACAAGTAGTGGGCTACGATGTAGGTGGCAATGACAATGGTACAGCCACCGTCCAGGACGGCGGCGCAACGGTTTATATTACGGGCAATGGCTGGAAAGCAGTACCTATTAACTATAATGTAACCGCAAATACCGTTTTAGAATTTGATTTTAGAAGTGATTTTGAAGGCGAAATTCATGAAATTTCTTTTGATACAGATTTGGCCTTTGCACCAAATCAACGCATTTATTTATATGGTACTCAAGTTACAACCAACCAATATTCAGGAAGTGGTAATTATGAACATTTTACCTATGCGATTGGTCAATTTTTTACAGGGACATTTACTTATCTTGTATTAACTTGCGATGATGATGCTAATGCTGATGGAGATTCATATTTTAGCAATATCCAAATTTATGAAGATGAAAACAATAACTTGATGTGTGATGATGCTCCTGCTTGTGCCATTAATGAAAATTATACAGGTTCGGTATTGACGGGTGTTTATCAAGTTGGGAATACGATTAGTTCATCGGGCGTTGTAGGAACAGGTGAAGAGGTAGAGTTCTTGGGCAATTGTATCGAACTCAATGCTGATTTTGAAGTAGAACTTGGTGGCGAGTTTTTGGCAGACATCGTACCTTGTACGCCGCTTGCTCAAAATGGAAATTCCTTGCAAGAAGATGGAATTATATACTATACTCAAGACATAAAAAGCGAGAATCTTAACTTAGAATTTGAAAGCGAAACAGCAGGTCAGTTTCAAGTAAAACTTCAAGCCATTAATGGTAAAATAAACCATGATGTATTAGATGTTTCATTGAATAGACCAGGCAAACACCATTATCAAATTGATATTTCAACTCTTTCAAAGGGGACATATTTGATGATTTCCAAACTTAATGGTAGGGAATATGTCCAGAAGATTGTTTTATAATAAAAGTATCACAGGCTTTAGTCTGTCAAAAATATAATTGGAATAAGTTAGATGCGAGGGCTGCTTCAAAGGAAGTAGCCCTCTTTTGTTAGCATTGGTCTAATAAAACCTGTAATTCTGATTGAATCTGTTCAAATATTTTTTTCTCGATTGTAGCATGTCCTGCTTCCACAAGACATAAAGAAACAATGGAAAGTTTTTCCTTTAGTTCTACAGCAGTTTGAGGCGTAGTAATCATATCGTATTGTCCCTGCACGATATGAATCGGAATTTCAGACAATTCATCCAAATGATTTAAAATATAATTATCAGGTAAGAAAAAATCATGGTAAGAATAATGTGCCAAAAGCAAAGCCTTGGTTTCGTAATCGCTTTCCTTTAAAATCTTTTCTATTTGCTGAGGAGCATAATTTTTGAGTCTCGAAACAGACATTCCGTAGAAGAGCAATTCATAAGATAATTTTTTGCTGAGTTCTTTATCTGCCCCAAGTATCTGTTTAAAATAATATTGAGATTTTTGATGTTTAAATTCGTCTGGAATTTGAGCGATGAGTCGTTGCCAAGCTTTTGGATAAAATAATTGAGTACCGCCTTCTTCAAAAAACATACGTTCCTTTTTAGCAGCCGTAAATACACCACGCAAGAGCATCCCTTTTACTCGATTGGGGTGTAGTATTCCAAACAATAAACTCAAAGTACTTCCCCAAGAACCTCCAAATAATACGACTTTATCAACTTCTAAATTATCTAATAGTTGCGCCATGTCTTCAATGATAGCTTGCGTATCATTGAATTGCAATTCGGCCTTTGGTGTACTTTTTCCACAAGCTCTTTGATCAAAAAGAATGACATTGACCTTTTCTAAGTCAAAAAAATCTAAGTCTTTTTGATTAGTACCAAGTCCTGGCCCTCCGTGAACAAAAAGAATAGTTGTTCCACTAAGATTTCCATAACGATGATAATAGATTTGATGCAAATCATCGACTTGGAGATAGCCTTCTTGGATAGATTTCATAAGAGAAGATTTACATTAAATTATACGATTCTACCGACTAAAGTCGGTGAATACAATGAAAAAAGGGACTAAAACCCGATCAGATTTTAGTCCCTTTTCTAGTGCAAACTAAAGCTTTGCACCACTATTACTCAAACAAATTATCATAAGAAGAATCAGAAGAAGTATTTCTACGAACTTCGGGTTTGGCAATAGGAGAGTCCAAATCTAAAGTCTCTATACCAGCATCTGTACCTTCCATAAGCATGAGCGTACTTTCTTTCTCCCATTTTTCGAGCATTTGCATTCCTTTTTCTTCAAAAACACCATTTTGGAGGTCAACCGAGTTCATAAAACTAGATGACATTTCCATAAAACGCTCCATTTCTCCAACCTTGTTGGCAACATCATCGGCTATGGATTCCATCGCCGCATCGAACATGGCGCGCTGGTCAGGATTACCAGAAATCACGCTCATCGCTGATTTCATAGCAGAGTGAGAGGCACGAATCGCTTTGCGTTCTTGCTCTTTGAGCATCACCTGATCTTTGGTATCTTCCAAAAGTATTTCTGAATTGGTGTACATTTTTGTCAAAATACGATACATGACCTGCATTTTGTTGTGCAAGGCTTTGTACTTGGCATTGGACTCTTTGAGACGTGCCGCTTTACGAGAATTGAGGATAACTTGCTGCTGCATTCCCTTCGCTTTGGCAGCACTAGCAAGACGCATATTATTGTCAATCTCTTTAGAATTTTTCTCCATGATACCCTGGAGCTTTCGCATTTGGCCACGTAAGTTGCCAATTTGCTTGCTCATTTTACGCAGGTTGTCTTGCAAATCGTCAACATAAGATTTAAGAATACCAATCGGGTCAATGGTCACAAAAAGTCCCGTTACCCAACGCATGACACTCTTATACATATAACCGATAAGGTTACGCATTTTGGGGTCGAGCACCATGTAAACGATGGCCGCCAAGACCATTAAGGCCACTGCCAGACCAAGTGTAGTTGAAATAAAAGAAGCAATTGCTCCCCAGAAAGTAGTGACTAAATAGCCGCCACCAATAACGAGACCTGCCAAAAAAAGAAGTCCCGTAACGCCTTCAGGTCTTTTCCAAAATGATTTGGGTTGCTGGGTTGTATCTACGAAATCAGCCATGAATTTATATTTTTTAGGGAAACGAAAATTATTCGTTGAGTCAATGATTTTTTATAAAAAAGTGTTTATCTCGTCAATATCTTTAGAAATCTCATTGAAAATGCTCTGAAAAGCATGATCAAAACGAGTTTTGGTTTGGTCAATTTTTTCGCGTGCTTGCGAAATATGATCGTCAGCCGAGTCAATCGTTGCTTGCGAACGTTTGATATGCTCTTCTAGTTTTCGGATTTGCTCTTGGTATTGAATAATTTGCTTTCGCAATTTTTCGACCTCCGATTGTTTACCAGCAATACGCTGTTCGACTTGCTTTTGAAGTGCAGCATCAAACTGCGTTTTCTCTTTATTGAGTACTTGTTGGTAATGTTTTGCCGTTTGGATGAGCTTTTCTTTGGTCAAACCAACGGTTGAAGCGGTGGCAAACGAAGATTTCATCGCTGTGGCTTGATCCATATTCATATTGAGCAGAGCCGCCAAGGATTGTTTGAATTCGAGGTAGTCAAAACCAGGCAGATTGTTTTTTTCCAATGCCTTTGTCAGAAACTCAACACTTTTGTCATCCAAACCATGATGGTCTCCAAATAAATTTCGCAAATTTTTTTGCATGTATTATATAGTTTGTAGTTAATTTTATTTTATAACGTGCAATTTATCAAAAGGGTTTTTGTTCTCCAAGTCCCTTTCTACAAAAATAGGAATATCGCAGCAATTTGAAGGGGTTTTATAGACAAATGTCCTTTATGTATCCACGTGTTTGTGTGTCTATGTGTTTGTGATCGTTACACAAACACACAAACACGTAGATACACAAGCACAAAATATTACCCCACCACTTCAATCGAACTCACACCCGAACCCGATTTATGGACTTTGATTTGAGTTCCAATGCGTTCTTTCAATGCTTTAACGTGCGAAATGACTCCAATAGTTTTTCCTTGTGCCTGTAAATTTTCGAGCGTCGTGATGGCAAGGTCGAGGGTTTGCTCATCGAGCGTCCCAAAACCCTCGTCAATAAAGAGGGACTGAATATTGGTTTTACTACTGGCCATATCCGAAAGTGCCAATGCCAATGCCAAACTAACCAAAAAACTTTCGCCGCCCGAAAGGGTTTGCATACTACGGCGATTGTCGGCTTGATAAGCATCTATAATATCTAAATGCAAGTCTTGTTCGTGGTCTTTGCTGATGCGGTAGCGGCCATGCAAGCGTTGCAAATGTTGATTGGCATAAATGACCAAATTTTGTAAGGTCAAACCTTGTGCAAATTTTCGGAATTTTTGGCCATCCGCTTGACCGATTAAGTCATTGAGTTTTGACCAACGAGATAATTCGATTTCTTGTGATTCAATTGTTTTTAGCAAGTCTTTGGCTTCTTTTTTTCGCTGTGTATCTTGCTGGATTTTTTCTTGAAGACTTCCGAATTCTTGTTGGATGTTTTGATAGATTTGCTCGGATTCTGCCAACTTTAGATTGATTTCGGCTTGTGAAAATTCAGGAGTCAGCGCTGCTTTTTCTTTGCTGAGTTGAGCCTCAATATTGCGTTGTTGCTGTTGGAGTTCAATAGCTTGTTTTTCGAGTTCTTTTCGTTGGCTTTGAATGTTTTCCACTTGTTTGGCATCAAGCAATGCCTTTGATAAATCACCAATCGAAGCAAATAAAGATTTTTCTAATTTTTGAGATAATTTCGATGAGCTTTTATCCAATAATTGTTTGATTTTTTTACTTTGTTTCTCTTGTTCTTTGAGTCTGGCCAAATGACTCTGTAAGTTGATGGTAGATTGCTCACTTTTAGCACGTTGTAGGTTTATTTTTACTTCATTATTTTGTAAAGATTTAGTTAAGGTGGAGCGTTCTTCTTCCACATTTTTATTTCCAAAAAGAGTAGTTCTTTTTTCATGCAGTTTTTGGATTTCGACTTGAGTTTTTTGAACTTGTTTTTCTGTTTTTTTAATTTCTTTATTTAATTTTTGAAGCTGCTTATTTTTAGCGTCTTGTGCTTGCTTTTGCAAAGCAAGCACTTGTTTTAGCTCTTGGGCTGCGGTATTTTTTTCTTCATATAAATTGCCTTTTTCTTTTAATGTGTTAAACATTTCACCTGCTTTCTCAATTTTTTCAAAAGCGTAGCCCAATTGATGCAAATGTTGGTTGAGAGATTGCGTGTTTTGTTCAAATTCGGAGTTTAAATTTTTAATCTCTTTTTGCAAGCGAGTTTGGTTTTCTTTTTGACTACGAATAGCAAATTCAAGTTCTTTTACATTGTTTTGTGCTTGGATGCTTTTTTCTTCCTGATTTTCGAGTGTTTTATCAATAAGGATGAGTTGTTGACGAGCTGCTCTTTTTTGAGAAATCTCTAGTTCAAACGTACTTATTTTTTGAAGCAAAATGGCATCTTTAGTTATTTCATAATGTTCGGCTTTGATTTCGGGCGCAAAGGCCGACATTTTTGCTTCCAACTGATTGATTTGCCCTAAGAGTGCATCAAGTTGACCTTCCAAATTTTGATTTTCATCGCCTTTAATATGTTGGATTCGACTCATCAAATCACGAAACTGTGCAATGAGCTGTACATGATTTTCTTTCAGGGTATCTTGCTGTGCAAGGACATCATCGTATTCGGTTTGGGCTTGGTCAACATAAGGTTTGAGCTGAACTTCCCGAAAAGGATGCTGAGTTGAAAAACAAAGCGGACATTGTTCGCCTTCAGCCAAGTTTTTGCGGTCACGTTCGTAGTTAGCAATGAGTTTTTGCTGGTCAAGGATTTCCTTTTTGAAGGCAACTCGCTCGCTGATAGCATCTAAAATTTCGGTGCTGTTGAGAATGTTTTTACCAAGTATGATTTCTTCTTGTTGTAGGTTTTCCAAACTCTCCGTTTGTTCCTGATGTTGTTGGAGCAAACGCATATAATCTTTGGTCAGTTCTTTGAGGTCTTTAAGGTGTTTGCTTTCATCGTCGAGTTCGTCTATTTCATCATTGAGTTTTTGGAGGAGTTCCGTTCTGGTCAATCCGAAATTTTCGGGCGCAAGCGACTGAAAATCAGCGATTAATTGTTTTTCTCTTGATTCTAGTTGATGAAGCTCTTTGGCAACTATTTCTTTATCTTTCTGAGATTTTTGAAGGCTTTTTTCTAG
>JAHDEQ010000027.1:6411-9872 GCA_020628755.1 Saprospiraceae bacterium | reverse complement strand
GCTCTTTGGCAACTATTTCTTTATCTTTCTGAGATTTTTGAAGGCTTTTTTCTAGTTTTTGGAGTTCTTTATTGCGGCTATCTTTTTCTTTATAAATCTCTCGTAACTGATTGCGTTCGAGTTCAATTTTTGGAGCTAAATCTTTGTAGCCAACAAGCAACTTATTTTCTTCCAACCAAGATGTATGGGAACTTAGATTTTGTTCGTTTTGCTCAATTTCTTCTTGTTGTTGAGCAAGATTTTTGGTAAGGCTTTTTTGCTCAGTTTGGAGTTCTTCGAGTTCCTTTTTTTCTGCTTCAAAAGGGATTGTTTTTTCCTCCAAAATCACATCAATTTTTTGGACTTGTTGAAAGATTTTTTCGGATTCACTAAGTTCTTTTTTAGTAGATTTTAACTGATTTTCTAAATCTAAGAGTGCTTTTTTAGTCTTTTCTTCTTGTTCTTGGAGTTGCGGAGTTTGTGCCGAAAGTTGAGTGATTTCTGTAGTAATGGATTGATTTTGAATTTGGGCATCCTGAAATTGCGTGAGCAATTGCTGGAAAGGGAGGGCGAGTTCGTGTTTTTCGAGTAAGGCAAAATTAGCTTTTGAAACTTCCATTTCTCGCTGCCAATTTTGCAGCTGCTTTTGAGTCGTTTCTTTTTGGAGTTCTAACTTTTCAATGTTTTTATACCAAGCAATAGATTGACGAAAAGTATCAATTTTGGTTTTCGTAGAATTGCTATTTTCGGTTAGTTCTTTTTTATGATTTTTAAGGTTTTGAACTTCCTCTTTGGGCAGTAGTTGCAGCGCATTTTGCTGCAACTGTAATTGCTTGACTTTTTCGGATTCTTCCTTATATTTTTGATACGCTGCAATCGAGATTTCTGAATAAATCTCTGTTCCTGTGATGCGTTCCAACAAGTCAGAACGATCTTTTTCAGAAGCATTCAGAAAAGCCGCAAAATCGCCTTGCGACAACAAAACCGAGCGTGTAAATCGGTTATAATCCAAACCTGTAATGGCCTCGATTTGATTATCTACTTCCTTTATTTTGGTAGCTAATATTTTGAACTCATCCAAGTCGGAACTAAAAACGGCGAGTTCGCGACTGGGAGCTTGAAAAGCCCCAGTGGCCTTACCTCTGGCTCTCCACAAGGACCATTTGGAGCGATAAATGGTATTTTTACAATCAAATTCTACGACCGCATAACATTCTGCTTGTCCGTAAGACATGATCTCTTTTACATCCTTATTTCTATGAATTTTGCCATACAACGCTAAAGTGATGGCATCAAGAATGGTCGTTTTTCCCGAACCCGTATCGCCCGTTATCGCAAATAATCCTGTATCAGAAATTGGTGTTTTGGTAAAATCAATTTCCGTTTTGAGTTGTAGAGAGTTGAGGTTGTAAATACCTATTTTAAGGATTTTCACGGTAGGGGTATTTTTGCAGGTTCATCGCAAATTGTCGTAAAAGATAAGCGCCTGGTATCGCAGTTGCAAACTGCGACAAGCACTAGGAATATATGTTCGTCGTAGTTTGCAACTGCGATGCTTTATGCTTTTCTGTTAAAAAGTGGCAATCTTGTTTACCACTTTTTTTGCATATTTTACTTAGAGTTATCCGATATTAACCGAAGGCACACTATAGCGTTCTACAAATTCTTTCATCTCGTCCACCATATCGGGCGAACCAATCACAATGGTAGATCGCATATGCAAGTCGGTAACATCCATTTCAAGTATGCGATTGAGTTGCGTGTTGATGGCCTTTCCGCCTGCTTGCTCCACGACATACGAAAGCGGATTGCATTCGTACAAAACACGGAGTTTTCCTTGCGGATATTTACGGGTGTTGGGGTACAAGAAGATCCCACCTTGAAACAAAATTCGGTGTATGTCAGAGACCATTGAACCGATATAGCGCAAACGCAAATTCATATCTGAACAGTAGTCAATATAACGACGCATTTCGACATCAAATTTGAGGTAATATCCCTGATTTACAGAGTAATAGCCTCCACGATTAGGGATTTTTATATCTCGATGCGATAAACAAAATTCACCGATTGAAGGGTCTAAAGTAAAGCCGTTGACTCCACGCCCCGTAGTGTAAACCAAAATGGTAGAAGTGCCATAAATCACATAGCCAGCAGCCACTAATTCAGTACCTTTTTGCAAGAAATCGCCTAGCTCACAAGGGCCCGAAGAATCACTTTTGCGGCGATAAATCCCAAAGATTGTTCCTACTGAAACATTGACATCAATATTGGATGAACCATCGAGTGGGTCAAAAACGACGACATATTTTGAGTTTTTGGACTCCAACATGGGCATTTGTACAAAATCCTCGTTTTCTTCGGAAGCAATGCCGCAGCACTCGCCACTATTTTTGAGACAATCAATAAGTTTGTCGTTGGCATACAAGTCCAATTTTTGGACTTGCTCACCATGCGTATTTTCTGAGCCTTCGACTCCCAAAATACTGACCAAGCCAGCTTTATTGACTTCTCTATTTACAATTTTGGCAGCTACTCCAATATCTCGGAGCAAACCCGTTAACTCACCCGAAGCAAAAGGAAAATCTTTTTGACGATGAATGATAAATTCATCAAGCGTTACAATTCTGTTCATTTATAGGGTATATTTTTTTTTATTAATTTTATTCATATAAAACGCTAACTTTGTGCTAGTCAAAATGCTCAATTTAAAAAAATGCTTTCCTAAATTTGTGTGGAGCTTATTTGTTAAGCTAAGTTTGGTAAAGCTGAACTTTAACAGCCTTAGCAAATTTTACATTTATAACTATTAGTATCTTACTGCAAAGATAACGGAATACTTCATCCTATCAAAACCTAAAAAGGAATGGATATAAATCCTGAATTATTGGCGGCTTACCAAAACACCACTTATGTTGTTACACAACCTTACTTGGAGATTGCGATAGGCGAATTTCATGGTGATTTAGATGAGTT
This sequence comes from Saprospiraceae bacterium, assembly GCA_020628755.1. Classification (GTDB taxonomy): domain Bacteria; phylum Bacteroidota; class Bacteroidia; order Chitinophagales; family Saprospiraceae; genus JAHDES01. The sequence goes on along the minus strand of JAHDEQ010000027.1, from coordinate 6,917 downwards.
TTTGATAGATAATAATGCTTACACTTGGGCTTTTGTGAGTGCTTACAATCCTTTTTCAAAATTGTGTTCACTTGAACAGAACGAAGAAAATCATCAAAAGTTATGGGAATGGTTACAGCAACAAAATTATACCCTTTGCGAAGGCGAGGGGAGAGGAAAGGATGGAAAATGGCCGCCCGAAAAGAGTTTTTTGATTTTGGATATTGCTTTAACTGCTGCTAAAAAATTGGGTAAACAATTTTGTCAAAATGCCATCGTTTTTGGTAGTGTCAATCAGCAAGCGGAGCTTGTGCTATTGTAAAGAAGTAACTTTTTAACGAGCAAAGCATAATGCCAAGTTGATGTTGACCTTTTGCTCGTTGATTATCTGTAAAGTAAGAATTGCTTACTCATGATACTTTTAGTTTGTTAATCATAAAAAAAGACGGTGTGAAACTCTGTGTAAATCTGTGTTTAATGCTTTTTTGGGGAACTCAACTTTTTGCGCAGCAAAAAGATACGCTTAA
>JAHDEQ010000027.1:0-6311 GCA_020628755.1 Saprospiraceae bacterium | reverse complement strand
GTTTAATGCTTTTTTGGGGAACTCAACTTTTTGCGCAGCAAAAAGATACGCTTAACTATGAAGATTTTCAGATTGTTTTTGATTTGGATGTGTTTGAAGTGACGGCCAGTCGCTTTACGGTAGAGGATTTTGTAGCGTTGGTACAAGAAGATGAGTCTTTTTATAAGGCTTTTCAAAACATTCGATTTTTGTCTTACGAGTCATCGAATGTTATGGACTTGTTTGATAAAAAAGAGCGAAAAAAAGCAAGTTTTGATAATCAAATAAAACAAACTTCTGACGGCAAATGCCGACAGATGCAAGTACTCGAAGAACAAGTAGAAGGCGATTTTTATAAACGAAATAAAAAGTATCGTTACTATACAGCAAAGATGCTTGACCGCTTATTTTTTACGCATGGTACACGCTGTGGCGATCCTTATGTAAAGTTGGAAGAAGTCAAACCTCAAAGCAAAATGGAGCAATATATTCGAGAATTGAAAACCTTGATTTTTAGTCCAGGTGAAGAAGTAGATGTGCCAATGTTGGGCAAAAAAATGGCTATTTTTTCGCCTAAAATGAGTCGTTTTTATAACTTTGAAATACTCAGTCGAACTTATCAAAACGAAATAGATTGCTATGTTTTTTCGGTAAGTTTAAAACCTGAATTTATAAAAAAAGAAGGCAAAACAGTACTAAAAAACCTACAAACTTATTTTTCTAAAGAAGATTTTCAAGTGGTAGCCCGTGATTATCGTTTGGCCTATAACACAGCCATTTATGATTTTGATGTGACCATGAAAATTGAACTCGGAAAATTTGGCCAACAATATGTACCAACTCTCATACAATATGATGGCAATTGGGATATTCCTGCCCGTAAACCCGAAATTGCAAAATTTGAAATTGAGTTTTGGAATTATCATTAAAATCATACCCTGAACAGGGTATTTTAGCCTATTTTTACTTTTCTTATTCTTTTTAATTAACGATAATTTCTATTTTTAATCCATAGTTTATAAGCTACTGTTTTAGTAAAAACCTACTAGGTTCTTTACTGGAAACTTACCCATAAACTCAAGCTACTTTGCTTCATTCCTTATCCGATTTTCCAAGAATTAAAAGGCACAAATGGAGTTGTTCCTCCAATACAATAGGAACTATTATACAATAACATTATTGCTATTGCTAAGTAGCAAGACAGAAAAATTAATATGAAAAACGCCTTTTTAAATCTTCAAATAATTACGCATAACCTCCTTTCAGTCCGTTATTTGTAATTTTTGTGAAGATTGGCGGTTTCATACCTGCCTAGCCGTCAGGCAGGCAAGTAATTTTGTCTGACAACTTATTTCAACATTTCTAATAATAAAGTTAAACCTATGAACTTAAAACAATTATTGCTTCTTGCCCTAGTCTTATGGAGCTATTCTTTTTCTTGGGGACAAGAAAAAGGAGCATCTAATTCTACAATTATCAATGAAACGGAGACGATTCTTGATAAAGATAAGATAATGATTCAGGCTCAAAAAATGACAATAGAGATTTCTAAACTCTTACAATTGTCTGAACAGCAAAAAAGTGAGCTTGATGAAATCAATCGGCGCACCATTACCAAAATGGAATTGCTCAAAGAAAAATACCAAGCCAATACAGCTACCATTTTAAAGAAAAAAAATCAACTCGATTTTTACAGAGACAATAAAATGCTCCAAATTTTGACTCCAGAACAAGTGGAATCTTGGAGTAGTTTTTTAAAAGCTGAAAATATCGGTTATGTTGATTCGAATGGTAAAATCCGATTGAATAATCAAGAGGATGACAGTCGCAAAAATGCGACTGGCGTGCAGGCTATTTTTAGTGGTAAATTTTACAATTATTAATCCTTACATATAAAATACGAAAACATGAAACCATATCTTACCCTTATTTTAATTTTTATATCAGGATTATTGTATGCACAACAAGATCCTTGTACGGCTAGTGCTTTGGCTACTGGTGCAACTCTATCAAGTCAAACCTTGACCAATAGCGATGTAGTAGCTGACCAAACAGATTGTACTGTTGCGCCTGACCCACGAAACTGTATCAATGGCTCTGCTTATGGCGGCTGGGATAGAACAGGTATTTGCGAAGATTTGTGGTATGCAGTTACTGTCCCTGCTGGTTCAAATGGAGTTATTGTTAACCTAGATAGCGGCGGAGGCGATCTTACTGCGGCTATATATTCTACTGCTGGCAATACTGCTGTCGGCTCTTGTACCGAGCCTTTGACTCAAATTACCTGCGATGGCGACGGAGCAGGTTTAGATCCTATTGTTGCAGCATATGATTTGGCAGCAGGAGATGTCGTGTATGTACGTGTATGGGAATTCAATTGTAATACTAATGCGACTTTTGATATATCAGCTACAGCAGTTAGTAGTAGTACAGGAGAGGATTTATCTAATCCAGCGATTTTAACTGTAGGAGGAGCAACACTTACTGGTCAATCTATTACTGATTCTAATAATTTAGAAGATGAAACTTATGGTGTAGTAGCCCCTAATACTTGTGGTCAGCAAGCGCAATTTTATACAGGAATAGATCCTTGTGAAGATTTATGGTATGAAATCACAGTACCAGGAACACCTGGTTCTGGCCCTGTTGAAATTACAGTTGATGCCGTATTTCAATCAGGATCAGATCATATTATGGCGATTTACAAAAATTCACCTTCTGGAAGTGGGAATTTATCTCCCATGAATTATATAACCTGCGAAGATGATGGAACGAATGGTACGGTCAGTATCACAGTAGATTGTGCAGTGCCAGGAGAAGTGTTGTATGCAAGAGTTTGGAATTTTGACTGTGATGGAGCTACTACATTTGATATAAGTGCGAGTGGTGGCACTGCTGCTACATTTGGTACGAGCTTAATATTAGATGAATGTTCGGATGGAAATACTTATACCTTAGCTACTTGCGGTACAGATGCCTCGCCTGGCTTAACTTTACAAGATAGTGGTGCAGGTGGAAATTATGGCAATGACGAAGATTACACCATAACGATATGCAAACCAGCAGGAGCAAGTGATTGTTTGAGAGCAGAATTTATTTCTTTTGATTTAGAAGATGGTACTGTTGGTACTTTAAGTGCGAGCAACGACTACCTTTATGTCTATGATGGTGCTGATGCCTCAGCACCATTGGTGAGTGCTTATACAGGGAATGAAGTTAGCAATGGTCGCCCTGGAAATATTTATTCAACAAGCGATTGCTTGACTTTTCGCTTTCAAACCAATGGTGCAGAAGTAGGAACGGGTTTTGAAATTGAATTTGAATGTGTGGGTTGTCAAAATCCTCAAACTTCTGCTGGTGGACAAACGGTAACTTGCGGAACGCCAGTTAGTTTTACAGACACGGGTGGAGCAGGTGGAAGTTATGGCAATTATGAACACAATGTTTGGACCTATTGTCCGAGCGATGCAAGCCAGTGTATTTGGGCGGAATTTACAAGTTTTGCTACGCAAGAAGACGTTGATTATCTCTATGTGTATGATGGAAATAATGCAACAACAGCTCCCTTAATGGGGATTTTTGGAGGCCTTGGAAATCTTGATATGCGTACCCTCAAATCTACTGTTGACAATGCTTCAGGTTGCTTAACCTTCAAATTTGTATCTAGTGCAGGCGTGACGGCTGCTGGCTGGGAAGCCAGTATTGATTGTGGGGAATGCCGTTTTTCAACCAGTTCTGATAACTGTTCCAATGCCACCATGCTTACCCAAAATGGTACGTATGCAGGTTGGAATGTTGGCCGTACGGGAGATCCCGCTTGTGAAGATCCTAATTTAGATATTCCTTGTTTTTTGGATGATAATACAACATCTTCTCCCATTACAGAATTGGAATTAACCACTTGGTATCATTTTACAGTTCCAATGGATGTTTGTTTAGAAGATTTTCAAATTGCTTTGCAAAATGTCGCTTGCCAAGATGCTACAGGATTGTTTGGTTTGCAATTTGCGGTCATTCCCGATGTCTCTGGAAATGCCGAATGTCTTTGGGGGCCTGAGTGGGAAGACCCAATTTTGTGTTATGACCGATTTGTCGAAGGAAGTCCTGTTGGTTTGCATGAGGCTTCTATGGATCAAGGAGGTCCAGGTTTAGTGCCAGGCGATAGCTATTTTATTTTTACGGATGCTTTTAATGGTTCGAGTTGTAATTGGGATTTGGTGATTAACAATTTGGAAGCGCCTGAAATCACCTATTCAACAGTCAATTCGACAACTGATGTTTGTACAGGCGAAGAGGCAACTTTTGAAGTAACAACAACGGCTGAGGTAGAGTTTGTCTATTCTACAACTGCCATTACAGATCCTTATACTTTGGCGGGTGCAACGGCAACGCCAACTTCGGGTAGTTTAGGAGAAACGAGCAACTATGATGTTAATACAAACATAGCAAGTTTGTCCGCAACACTTCCTGCTAATACGACCTGTGCCGCTATAACGTATAATATTTGTGCAATACGAGCTGATTTTTCAGCTACCGATATGTCAAGTCAATGTCGTCCTTCAGATTGTGGAACAGTTACAGTCTATCCAATTCCACAAGCAACAGCACCTTCAGGCTGTTCGCTTGAAGCCACTTCTACTTGTACTTCGGGTATTGTTATAGAATATTCAGCAGATGGCAGTACAGGATGGACAACAACGACTCCAACCCCAACAGACGGGGCTGCGACCTATTGGCGTGTCTATGTTTCTGGATTGCCAACAAGTCTTATACCAACAGATCCAAGCGATGATATGGATACTTCTGATGCTACAGGTTGTGGTACAGTTGGTTTTTCAACCGCTTCTTCTTGTGTGGTTTGTGAAGCTGATAATGGAGCGATTCAGATTTCGGTAAATTAATTTCTTATAATCACACAAAAAAAATCCCGCTTTTATCGAAAGCGGGATTTTTTTTGCTAAAATGCCAAGAAAGATGTGATATGACCTTTGAGAACTTCAACGGTAGCTTCATTGATTTCAGCTTCTTCTGATAAGACTCCACCTATTTGTGAAATGGGCAATTTATTTGGAAAAACAGTAGCTCCCACATGATTGAAAATGCCCGTCAAATGATCCATACCTCTCAAATTTCCTGCTCGTCCAGAAGCCACTCCAAGCAAAGCAACTTTTTTGCCTACAAATGTTCCTTTATAGTTGCGAATAGAAATGGCATCAATAAATAATTTCAAAATACCAGGATAGCTCCCATTGTATTCGGGCGAAAAAATAACCCATTTGGAGGCGGCTAAAAGTTGTTCGTCTTGAATTTTTCCTAAGTCTTTGGATTGACCAGCCTCCGCATACATAGCATTGTGATAAAAATCTTGGGGCAAATTTTCTAAAGAAAAATATCGAACATCTTCATCAGAATGTTCCTTCAAGAGTTCAGCATATTTTTTGGCAAAAATATGGGTTTTAGCACCCGTTCTATTTGTTCCTGAAATAACAGTTATCATATTTTATTTTGTGTGATCTAAGAATAAGTTGCAAATGTATAAATTCTACATCATTACAACACTTGAAGTCCCAAAATGATTTAGAAAACAGAATATTTTTTGTTTCAAAATTGTCGGCTTTGATAGAGATTGATCTCGGATATTATTTAGTATCTTTGTAGTTCAAAATTCGATTTTAAATGGAAATCACGTACTACGGACAAGCCTGTTTTGGGATGACTTTTAATGGAAAAAAACTTTTGTTTGACCCTGCATTATCTGTCAATCCTTTAGCTAAAGATTTGGATATTAATGCTTTAGAGGCGGATTATATATTGTTGACGCATGCACATGGCGACCACGTCGCCGATGTGGAAACGATAGCTCAAAACACAGGTGCGACCATCATTTCCAATTACGAAATTGTTACCTATTATGGCGGCAAAGGATTCAAAGGTCACCCTCTAAATCACGGTGGCAAGTGGAAATTTGATTTTGGTACAGTAAAATACGTCAATGCAGTACATTCGAGTGTACTACCTGATGGAACTTATGGTGGCAATTCGGGTGGATTTGTTATTTGGTCAGATGATACTTGTTTTTATCATGCAGGTGATACGGCTTTGACTTTGGATATGAAACTGATTCCGATGACTTGTCCTGCACTCAATTTTGCAATTTTACCTGTGGGCGATAATTTTACAATGGGTTATGAAGATGCCGTTTTGGCCAGTGATTTTATAGAGTGTGATAATATAGTCGGATGCCATTTTGATTCGTTCGGATATATCAAAATTGACCACGATGCTGCCAAAGCAGCATTCGGCGACAAAGGAAAAAAATTGACCCTACCAAA
>JAHDEQ010000275.1:2445-4587 GCA_020628755.1 Saprospiraceae bacterium | reverse complement strand
ATTGGTGCAAAAGATCATAAGCTAAATGTTCAAGTTATTATTTTGACGTTACTTAACTTTGATTAAAATGTTTTACGATGCTTTTATCCTTAAATTACTTGGTGATACAAATGGTTGATAGAATGACCGATGAGCAGTTCTTGGAGTTTAGTCAGCTAAACGAGGGATTTAAAATTGAACGGACTCCAAAAGGTAAAATAGTTATGGCACCAACACATTCAGATACAGGTTTTTATAATAATGAGATTAATATTGAATTTGGTATTTGGAATCGAAAATACAAATTAGGAATTGTATTTGATTCTTCTACAGGTTTCAGACTACCCAACGGAGCTTTGCGCTCACCTGATTTATCTTGGATTGCTCACGAAAGTTGGAAAAAATTAAGCCCTGAAGATAAAAAAGGCTTTGCCAAAATCAGTCCTGATTTTGTCTTAGAATTGCGCTCAAGTACGGATGGTTTGGAAATGTTCAAAAATAAAATGCTGGAATATATCGCCAATGGTACTCAATTAGCTTGGCTAATTGATCGAGAAAATAAGCAAGTTTTTGTTTATCGAGCCGATGGTTCTATCGCAATTATTCCTTCTTTTGAGGAAAAAGTATCAGGAGAAAAAATTTTACTTAATTTTGAATTGGATTTAAAGATACTCAACCAAGAAATTTAGTCTTTTAGATTACGATTCACTTCATGTTTTTTCAATTGCTCTAAACTTACAAATTCCAAAGCCTTTTCGTGGGTAGCTTCTAAAACAACAGGTGGCGCAAAACCTGCCTCCATCGCTTCTTTCCAGCGCGATGCACACAAGCACCATTTGTCGCCTGGTTTCAAACCTGGAAAATCAAATTGCGGAAAAGGCGTACTTAAATCATTCCCCTGATTTTTAGTGTATTCCAAAAACGATTCTGTCACCTGCGCACAAACCACGTGTACACCTCTATCCATATAACCTGTCGAACAAAATCCATCTCGATAAAACCCTGTCATTGGGTCGGTACAACAAGATTGTAGGGGAGTACCCAATACGTTTTTGACATCGTTTGGCATGGTTGAATTAGTTTGAGGTAATAGTAACATCACAAATGAAGCAATTAAGAAATACAATAGTTTAGCCATAAATCATCATTAGAAAAAATCCAAAATCAAATAATCCCTTCTAAAGCTCCTCCTTTAGCAAAGAGTGCATCCACTTTTTTATCTATTTTAGGGTCGGTGACAAGGGGAGGAGCATGGTGTGGCTTGATACGTGCATCAATGACCAAAGAGCCTCGACAACCCCAATGTTTATGCTCTATAAAAGGTCGGACTCCATGAATGTCATGCGAGGGATTGGCTCTTGTATAAGTTACCCAAACATAATTATTGACGGTAGCTGCTGTAAATTTACTATCATCAACTAACAAAATCAAAGGAATAGAATCCAAGTCAAAACGCTCCAAATATGCACATAATTCATCGACTTCTTTATAACTTTCTGCTCCTTTAAATTTAGGCCCTTGAATAGCTAAAATTCCTTTTTGTACAAACACAGGATTGCTAAAACCAGCAGGTAAACTAAAATTATCAGGGAGCGTAGCCGACAGGCTGCGCTTGACCTCTCCACAACAAGCAATCACCACTTTTGAACCAGCATTCCAACCATCACCCGAATAATCCAACGTATCAATTGTCGTTTTCGTTTGAAAATGCAAATCTCTTGTCCAATCCACTCGTTCCAAAATATGGTTAAAATACGCTGGCAAATCTTTTGTACTCAAATTAGGATTATCTCCATGCGCCGCTATAAATAAAAACTTAGCCAAAGAGGTTTGACCCGAACCAATAATTCGATTCGCTTGCGTAATGATTTCTTCAGGTTTTCGTTCTCGAAAAGGCATATAACGCTCGCTCCCAATCGCCAGCAGCAGCGGGTGAACCCCTGCTGCATCCACCGCATTGATTTCTTTGACCCCAGGAAATTCTTGCGACAACAAAGGATTGACCAATTGATGAATCAAATAACCAAAACTCGAATCCTCCGCAGGCGGGCGACCCACCACCGTAAAATGCCAAATTGCATCTTTTCGAGCATAAACCTTTTCAACTTCCATAACTGGAAAATCGTGCTGCAAACTATAATATCCCAAATGGTCGCCAAAAGG
>JAHDEQ010000275.1:0-2345 GCA_020628755.1 Saprospiraceae bacterium | reverse complement strand
TTTGGAGGAAGCGTAAAAACTTGTGGTAAGGTTACAAAAGCACCGCCATCCATTGGCCACGATTTGACGAGGGGTAATTTATCAATCGTCGTTTCTTGATAAGTAACAGGCGGTTTGCCCCAAGATTTCATGGGCAAGGCAGACAAAGCCGTAAAAGGCGCCCCCAAATACCGAAGCGGATTTTTAAGAAAGTTAGTCGGGTCAGCTTTTAACTCAATCACCTTTTTGACCTTTTCTATCGTTTTACGAAAAACAAAATCGGTTCGTTCATACGTACCATATATATTACTCACCGCACGAAAAGGACTTCCTTTGACTTTTTCAAAAAGCAAGGCAGGGCCTTGCGCTTCAAATACACGGCGGTGTATTTCAGCCATCTCCAAATCGGGATCAACTTCTTGTTTGATACGGACAAGGTGTCCATGTTTTTCTAAATCAGCTACACAGTGAGCAAGACTACGATACATAAAGGAAACTTTTTTTGGAAAGGTAACAAAGATATTGGAACTGGGTTGAATGGACTATCGTTTTATTCTTATTAATGGTTATATTTGCTGTTGAAGTAATTTATTCAAACAAAACTTACAATCATCGAGAATACCTATCTACAAAAAGTCGAAATCAAAGGTCTTTGGGGACGTTATGATGTCAATTGGGATTTACATCCTGATGTCAATATTTTGGTGGGTGAAAATGGGACAGGGAAAAGTACAATATTGAGGATAATAAAACTATTGAGGTCAATTATAAATAATCCTTTGCTTGTTAGTGAGGATGATATTATTTTAAATTATTTAACACCAAAAAATAAAGATTTTTTTGGAAATGCAATATTCAAATTTTGTAAAATTAAAGGTTTTTATACAATAGAAAATAAAAAGGATTTTTATAAAATAATTTTTTCCGAAAAAATCAATAAAATAGATGATAATGTATTCAATTTATTTAAAGTTAGTGTTAATTATATCGACACCTTCGACTATGGTCTTCCCGAAAAAAACGAATATGATAGAAAAAGCAAACCTTTTATAAAAACACAACTCGATAAAATGCTAGACGACATAATTGATCATTATGTCGAATACCAATTAAAGCAAACCAAACGAATTATTGCGAAGGAGAAATCAGTAGAAGAAGCCTTTGAAAAACAAGCGTATTTTATTAAAAAAATCAATGAATTATTTTCAAATACAGATAAGAAGATAGATGAGAAGGAAAATCGTCTAGGTTTTTTACTTGGAGATGGTACAAAACTCACTCCCTACCAACTTTCCTCAGGAGAGAAACAACTGTTGATTATCCTTCTGACAGTCTTAGTACAAGACGAGCAACCCTCCATCCTTATAATGGATGAACCAGAAATATCCCTACATACTCGTTGGCAAAAAGACTTAATACACATTATTCGAAAACTGAATCCAAATTGTCAATTGATTTTAGCTACACATTCTCCTAGTATCTTTATTGATGGTCACAAGGAGAAAATCACTTGGATGGATGATATTATTAGCCCGACAAAAGTGGAGAAGTCATGAGTGCTTACACAATAGAAGAAGAAATAGAGTTTTATCAAGGGATAAGAATAAATGAAAAACTAGATACCATTATTAAGGTTGAAGGGCAAGATGATGAGCCTTTTTGGAAATCTATTTTTTATGAATGTTTTCCTGAATTGAAAATTGAGATTTATAAAGAATCGGTTTATTTCCCTTCGGTAGGGGCGTCAGGAAAAGGAACATTGTTACATTTTGCATCATATTCTTCCAAGGAATTGATATTGTGTTTGGACAGTGACTATGATTTTTTACTCGATAATGAAGTTATAAATTCTAATCCCTTTGTACTTCAAACTTATGCCGATAGTATTGAAAATTATTGGTGTAACCCCAAACACTTACAACAAATATGTTGTAAGGCAGGCGCTGTGGATGTAGTAGATTTTGATTTTGAATCTTTCTTTGAAAAGTTTTCAGAAATAGTCTACGAGTTATTTTTAGTTTCTGTGCACGAAGAATCAAAAAAACAAGACAATACCTTTGACAGAAAGGCATTAGGTGTATTCATGAGTTTAGAAGGGACAAAAGATGTATCGGATAACGGAGAAGAAATATTAAATGTTCTAGCTCAGAAGGTAGAAGGTGAACTGACAAATCACCAATTATCCGAAGAATTAAAATCTAGGATTCTTTCTAAACTTGAAATATTAGGAATCAATCGAGATAATATTTCATGGCTTATCCGAGGAAAGAATATTTATAGCATAACACAATTATTGGTCAAATCAGTTGTCAACAACACAGTTGCGAAACAAAAACAAAAAATTGCTAACCAATATGCAGGAAATG
>JAHDEQ010000274.1 GCA_020628755.1 Saprospiraceae bacterium | reverse complement strand
TTGAACAGACAATTGAATAAAAAATGGCATCAACCAATTTATCTTTTCAAGTAAGTATAAAATTGTCCCTTCCTCAAAAGGAACTTGAGCAGAGTCGAGCAATTTTTGTGTAAACAAATGAGCATTTTTGATACTCAAAGGAGGGATTTCTACTAAGTTTAGATCATTGATTGATTCGGGTACGTTAAGTCTATTTACAATGGCTGGTAAACCAATAGAACCTGTATAAATAAACTGAATACCACCTGCTGATTCTTGGCGTATTGTTCTGTTTAGTTTCAAAAAATGAACAGCTTCTGCGGGGGCATATTTTTGCTTAATGTTTTCAACAGTACTAGGAAACTCATCAATCATCATGACAATATGAATGTCCTCATTGTCCAGTTTTTTTACGAGTTCCAGAAAAATATTAGAATATTTTTCCTGTTCTTTCTTTTGAAGCTCAACTTCTACACCATAAGCACCAATCTTTTTTACTTTTTCAGTGATAGTCTCAAAAAGTGTTTTTGCTTTGGCAGAGTTTCTTACTTTTTGACTAATAGCATTGCTATTGAGTAATGCTTCAAAAAGACGTTTAAAATATTGTTCAGTGTCATCTATAGATTCCGTAGGAATATAAATGAAAGCATATCCTTTTCTAGGATTGTCTCTTAGTGAGAACATGACAGAAGTTTTTCCAACCCTTCTTGGAGCAGCCATAAACAAATGGCTGCTAGAGTCTAACCTTCTGTAAATTAGATTTGTAATACTTGGTCTAGGGAAGTAATCGCCACCACTTACGGGCTGGCCAACTATATTTCTCATAAATTAAATTTTGACTATAAAATTATTGTTACACCACAAATGTATGTAACTATTTTATTATAGTCAAAATTTGACAATGAAATTATAGTCAAAGGTTAAATAAAGGATGTATTTGGAATGCATGAAGCGGTCAGGGTTGTATGTATTATTTGTATTTGTGTGTCTATGTTGCATCGTGAACACGTAGATACATGAACACATGAACACGCGACTTTACGTCGCTCTTGCTAGGTCGCAAAAATCTGACTCATGTCTTTAAAGGATTTGAACTCTAAGGCATTTCCGCTAGGGTCAAGAAAAAACATGGTGGCTTGTTCGCCGACTTCTCCTTCAAAACGGATGTAAGGTTCGATGATAAATTCGATGCCATGATTGCGGAGTTTTTCGGCGAGCGCATGCCATTCGTCCCATTCGAGGATTGCTCCAAAATGTTTGATGGGAACGCTTTTGCCGTCAACAGGATTGGCAGCTGGTTCGACGATTTCTTCTTCTGTGAGGTGGGCTGAAATTTGGTTGCCCCAAAAATTGAAGTCAATCCAACGCTCGGTGCTGCGTCCTACGGCGCAGCCCAGCAATTCGCCATAAAATTGACGGGTTTCTTCTATGTTTTTTACAGGATAAGCCAAGTGAAATGGTTGCATAAGCGAGGTGTTCAGGTGTTCAAGTATCCACTTTTAAACGGAACGTGGACGGATTTTTAAATTATTATTACAAAGATCACAAAAACTTATCGGGATTATTGGCGATTTGTTGAAAATTTTGATAAAATTTTCCGACAATTTTTCCATCTACAAGCGCGTGGTGTACTTGGACGGAAAGTGGCATTAGAATTTGCTCATTTTGCTCAAAATATTTGCCCCAAGTGATGCGAGGAACACTGTCTTGTACAGGAGCGTGCATGGCGTGTGTGATACCTGTAAAGGAAATCCAGGGAATAGAGGACATGAAAATAAAATCATCTCGACCAGGTTCGTCCTCAAATGAAGGTTGTGTTTTCATTTTTTCGATTTGTAGGCTTGCTCTTTTTGTGAAGCCCTGAAAATCAGCCGTATATTTGACTTGACAAAAGCTAAATACATCAGCTATTTCTGTATAAACCGAGAAAGAGGGATGCACCAAGTCGTGTTCCACGACTTGCGTGTTTTGGCGAATCCGTTGTTTAAATTCAGGAATCTCATTAGCGGTATGAGCTATAAAAAATACCATGCTTGGAGTAAAATCCAATTGGTTTTTACGAATCCATTTTTTGAGTATTGTAATGTCCACATTGGCCGTAATGCAAAAGTGAGGCATGGCCATATTGTTGAAAAAGTCGAAGTGCCGTTGACGATGTGGATTATTGAATTGGATTTCCTTCATGGTTTTGGTATCTTTACAGCGAAATTTTTCTCAAAAATGAGGATTTTTTCTTATTTCTTCTCATAAGGATTACATTTTACACAACACAGACGTTTAATTTTCGTATCGGATTAAATACGCTTAGTTTCAACCAAAATCTTTCAAAACAACTACTTTGTTCGGAGATTATAGAATATTTCAATATTTAGTACCTCTTATCGGGGTGTTTTTTATTTCAAGAACAATCTACCAGTACTTGCACAATAAGCGCAGTGCAGGTAGTACCTTGGTGTGGTTTATTTTTTGGATTTGCATTATGGTACTCGCTATTTTGCCTGATAAAGTTTCGGTAAATCTAGCAGGATGGCTGGGCTTTAAGAGTAATGTGATGGCAATAGTCTTTGTTGCTTTGGGAATGCTCTTTGTTTTTGTATTTTATATTTCTTCGACCATCGAACGTTTGGAGTTGCAAGTGACAGATTTGGTGCGAAAGCTGGCAATTGAGGAAGCCGAAAAAAATCGTTTGCTGGAGCTACAAAAAAAGAGAGATAAGAAGCGGAAAGAAAAGAGACAAATTTCATGACTATTCTTTTTGTTCTTGAAAATTATTACCCTAATATTGGTGGAGTAGAAACCTTGTTTAAGTCTTTGGTGGAGCAACTTTCGGCAAATGGCCACCAAGTGATTGTCGTAACAACTCTTCTGTATAAGGACGATCCTCGAATAGAAAAGATTGATAATATTACAATAGTACGCTATCCTTTCCGCAATCGTTATTTCTTTACCTTTCTGGCGATTTTTCCTATTCTAAAACATATTCGCAAGGCTGATTTGGTGCATACGACTTCCTACAATGCAGGTTTGCCTGCTTTTTTTGTTGCTAAACTTTTTCGTAAAAAAATTATCATTACTTTTCATGAGTTGTGGGGCGATTTGTGGTTTCGTTTGCCCTTTATGAGTGGTTTCGGGAAGCGATTGCACCATTTATTTGAACAGTTTTTGGTGCGTTTGCCATTTGATAAATTTGTTGGTGTATCGGAGAGCACAGTGGCTAATTTACGGAAGGCTGGTGTGGCCGAAAAACGCTTGCTTGTAAATCATAATGGTATAAATTATGATGAGTTTGAGTTTAGAAAAGAAGCTCCTAAAAACAAGAAATTTACTTATACTTTTTTTGGACGTTTGGGGGTTTCCAAAGGGCTGGACTTGCTGCTGCAAGCAGCAAGTAGAATCCAAGAAGAACAAGCCGACACCCTTTTAAAATTAATTATACCCAAAGACCCGAAACCTTTTTTTGAAGATATTTTAAACCTTATAAAAAAGAATAATCTTGAAAATTACATTCAATTAATGCATCATTTGTCTTTTGATGACTTGAAAGCTGAATTGCAAGCCTCTGATTGTGTGGTCATTCCGTCTTATAGCGAAGGATTTTGTTTTGCAGCCGTTGAGACAATTGCTTTAGGCGTTCCCTTGGTATCGTCTGACCAACAAGCCCTTCGGGAAGTAGTGAGTGGCAAATTTATCAAAATGAAAAACTTGTCCGTTGAGGCTTTAGTCAATGCGATTTTGCTAGCCAAACGTGGCGAATGGAGTGAAACTGAAATCAAAAGATTTGAATTAAAAGATACTGTAGAACGCTATATTAGTTTGTATAAAGAGTTGGTTTAAATTGATTATGCTATGGGGAATAATAAATTATTGGTTGATGAACGTCAAACTGAAATAGGCAATTTCATGGTAGGACGACTCCTACCATTTCGGAAAAAACGACAAGTTGGGCCGTTTACCTTTATTGATCACATGGGACCTGCCGAGTTAGGAAATGGCAAATATATGGATGTTGACCAACATCCACATATTGGTTTGAGTACCTTGACTTATCTTTTTGAAGGAGAAATTGAGCATCATGATAGCACGGGGGGACATGGAATTATAAAACCTGGCGATGTTTGTTTTATGACCTCTGGCAAAGGTGTTACGCATACAGAGCGTACACCTCAAAATCTAAGAGACGGAAGTATATTTAATTTGCATGGCTATCAAATATGGGTGGCTTTACCCAAAGAGATGGAAGAAATGAATCCTCGCTTTGATTTCTTCCCAAGTTCTGAAATTCCTACTTGGAAAACAGATTATCTTAGTTTTAAATTGGTAGCTGGCAATGCCTTTGGAAAATCCTCTCCATTGCAAGGATATTCTCCACTTTTTATGATTGATATTTTTGCTGAAGAAGAGACTACTATTCATCTCGGTGGGCAAATAAAAGGCGAGGTTGCTTTTGTGATAGTTAAAGGTTCAATAGAAGATGATGGCGAACGAGTAGGAGCAGGGCAGATGCTTATCAGCAAGACAAATGAGCATTGCGAAATTTGTGTGGAAGCCAATACACAACTCTTACTTTTTGGTGGAGAACCTTTACCTGAAGAACGTTTCTTAATGTGGAATTTTGTTTC
>JAHDEQ010000026.1:22776-27530 GCA_020628755.1 Saprospiraceae bacterium | reverse complement strand
ATTTTCTAAAACGGATAACCAATTCCTAAATTATAATTTACATTTCGAGGACGGAAAAAGTCTATGAAATTGTAATCGCTAAAGCGATACAATTGCCATTGGCGATTGTTTTCGTCAAGGTAGGGCGTTCGCAATTTATAGCCCATATCTAAGCGAATAATAAAAAACGAAAAATCGAATCGAAAACCTACGCCTCCGCCAACTGCCAATTGATTGATAAAATCAGAACTCAACTGCGAACCAGGTCTTTCGGGGTCATTGCGAAGTGTCCAAATATTTCCAGCATCCAAAAATAAAGCCCCTTCCAGTAAGAAATACTCGGCTAAATCAAAGCGATATTCGGCATTAAACTCTGTCTTAAAATCGGCCGCCTGATAAAAAGGAGGTTCGGTTACAGCAGGGTCAAAAAACGAACCTGGCCCCAACTCCCGAATCAGCCATGCCCGCATACTATTCGGGCCACCCACAAAAAACTGTTTGATATAAGGCACGGTTTGAGTCAATCCGCCAAACGGCGTTGCTATACCCGAATACATCCGAAAAGCAAAAGCACTTTCGTTGAGAAAAGCCCTATTGTAACGAATATCTAGTTCCAAACGAGTATGATGAGAAAATCCTATATTATTGATTTTAAAGGCTTTGCGTTGATTATTAACCAAAGTATTAAGCAGCAAAACCTCCGCACCTGATAACTCATGTGCTACTCGAAACTGCCAAATTCCACCCAGTTCACGTACATTACTCGTCCAAGTATAGTTAATGTCTCGATACAAGAATCCTGTAAATAAAATATCTTCTTCAAAACTTCTTCGGGTGGCTTCACTAGGGAGTAACAACAAGAAAGAATCCGTAGCTTCACTCTGAAAAAAGTCCAAACCTGTTTGATCAAAAACGATTCGCTCATTGGGCGTTCGATTCAAATTATAACCTAAAGAAATATTAAAGGTATTAGTCGTATAATTATTAATAGTTGACTCATAACTATACCCCAGAGAAACCCTCGAACGAGCTTTCTCTCTTAAATCTTGATAAAAATTATCGGTTAGCAAAGACTTTTTTTCTCCAAACCGAACCCGATTAAAGAGTTTCCAATAGCCTAGATAATCAATAAATTTTGGGAAAAACAAATCTGTTCGAGCCGTCAAATCCAAAAAGTTGACCCTTACCGCACGGTCATCCAAAAAGTTGACCTCCACCCCACTTTCAAGTATAAGATTAAACAACTCGCCTCCTCCAAAAGTGTTGCGATTTTGATAATTAACATTGACACCCGCACCGAGCGAAAACAAGCGATTGGTATTGGTGACAATGGAGCGCAGCGAATTGTTCAGCTCGGCCTCAAAACCCACCGATCGCTGTTTGCTTTGGGTCAAATATATTTTCAAATTGAGCAATCCTTCCTCGTTCGGGTCTTTTTCCAAATCCAAATCAATGAATTTAAACAAGCCCAAATTTCCAATCAATTCGTTGGTTTTATCAAAATCCTTTTGTCTAAATAATTGTCCTTTTCTAAGAAATATTTGTTTGACCAAAACCTGCGGGTCAAGCTGAAAATCCTCTCCCAAAGGCAACTTAAACGTAACTCCACCGATACTCGTATCTCGATGTACCGTCTCAAAAACCTGCGCCTGATAGTTGGGATAAATCTCTACTTCACCAATCCGATAAACCCGATGATGCGTATCGTTTTCGGGTGCTCGAATAAACAAATCTAAACCCAGATTTTTTCGGCCATTGGTACTATCTGCTTCGAGTCCATCAATATAATTGCCATAAAAATAAGCATAACCATTGTTGCGCAGCGTATCGGTGATACGCTTGATTTCGGTATAATATAAGTTTTCACTAACAGGTTCATTTTTCTTAAACAAGGTACTCAAAGCCAGTTCATCAATGATAGGTTGAAGCAGCGTATCATCTGAAAAATATTGAATCGTATCAACATAATAGCGTTCGCCAAGCTCTACATGATAGTCTATTTGAGCAACTTTTCGCTTTGGATATATGGCTTCTTGCGGCGTAACCTTTGCTTGATAATAGCCTTTTTTGTTCAAAAAATTGGTCATTGCATTAGCCGATGTTAATGCTAAAGAATCCGAATATAAGCGAGGTGCTTCGGCCAAGCGTTTTCGCATAAAACGATCTAGGCTAGTCGTATCAGAAGGTGCATTGGTTTTGTGGTGCGCCCATACACCTGCCCGAAAAAAGATTAAAAATTTAGCGTTGGGTTTGGGGCGGGCAAGGGTAAGTAATTGGTATTCTAAGGTGGATTTTTTTTCTTCTTTGAGTTTTTTATCAGCAAAAACAATATCATTTTTAGTAATAAAATATTCGTCTTCTTGCAATTTCTTTTTGACACCACAATTGCTAAAAAGGATAGCTATTAGGAATACAACTATCCAATAAAGAACCTTATTTTTGTCAGTAAGTAAATAAAAGTTTATGTTTGGCATTTAATACTTTTGCATTGGGTACAGTGCAAACTAAGATTTGCACTACTTATTACTTTACAAATGCTTTCAAAAAACAAAATTAAATATATTCGTTCCTTAGACCTAAAAAAGAATCGTCAAAAATATAATTCTTTTTTGGTGGAAGGTGAAAAAATAATTGCTGAACTGCTGCAAGATGGGAATTTTGAAGTAGAGTTGCTGTGTGCAACTCCTACTTGGATTGAAACGCATCAATCTGCTGTGGCATTGCTTAAAGAAAAGTTAATTGAAGTTAAGGAGAACGAATTGAAAAAAATCTCGAAGCTCAAAACGCCCAATCACGTTTTGGCAATTGCCAAAATACCTGATGTTAAAGCCCTAAAATCGAGTACCGAAACAGAATTAAATTTGTACCTTGATGGCATTCAAGACCCTGGCAATATGGGCACTATACTACGTATTGCGGATTGGTTTGGTATTCCCAATGTATTTGTTTCTGAGGAGTCGGCCGATTTGTACAACCCCAAAGTTGTACAAGCGAGTATGGGGGCTTTTTTGAGGGTTAATTATCAAAAAATTGGATTTGAAAAACTTTTGCAACAATTGCCAAATATTGTGAGCTTTGGTGCCGTTTTAGATGGAGCAAATCTTTTTGAAATGACTTTACCAAAACATGGATTATTGGTTATTGGTAACGAAGGCAAAGGAATTCGTGCATCTGTTTTGGAGCAAATTACACATAAAATAAGTATCCCCGCCGCCAAAAATGGCAGCGGTGCAGAGTCGCTCAATGCGGCTGTTGCAACAGGAATTATTGTTTCTTTATTTAAACAAAACTCTTAAAATGGGAATCACCATCACACTTATACTAATCATCATGACGGGTTTGATTTCGTATCAAGCATTTTCAAATCCTGATATGAAACGCAAATTGTTGTTTCACCCTTATACGGTCAAAAACAATAGCGAATACTTCCGCTTTTTAACGTCGGGTTTTGTGCATTTGGATATGACGCACCTGCTTATCAATATGTTTGTATTGTATATGTTTGGGGAGGTTCTAGAACGTCAATTTGATGCCATTTTTGATGCGCCATTGGGTCGTCTTTATTTTCTGGCCTTGTACTTGGGAAGCATCATTTTTGGTTGTTTGCCCTCGTTTTTCAAACATCAAAATAATTCGTACTACTCCGCTTTGGGCGCATCGGGAGGTACTTCGGGTATTGTGTTGGCTTTTTGCTTGTTTTATCCCTGGACGACCTTGTATATCATGTTTATTTTGCCTTGTCCAGCTATCGTTGCAGCCGTTTTGTACTTGGCTTACTCCACTTGGGCAGCCAAAAATGCCAATGATAATATTGGTCACGATGCTCACCTTTGGGGTGCATTATTTGGATTTGGGTTTACCTTAGCTCTTTTATTTTTGTTACGAGCCGATGTATTGCCCATCATTTGGGAACGTATTACGACACTACCAATAGGTTAATGTTTTTTGTCCTTTCAAAATTTTTATATTTTCTAATTCAACCCATCAATTGGCTTGGAGTCTGTTTAGTGTTGAGCTTTTTTAGCAAAAAACGACTTTGGAAAAGGCGATTTTTGGGGTTTGGAATTTTTATTTTTTGGTTTTTTACTAATCATTTTATTTTTAATCAAGTGATGAATTGGTGGGAACCCGAAGCCATCGCTCACCAAAAACTGGAAGTTTTTGAGGTCGGAATTTTAGCAGGTGGATATTCCAATTTTTTTATCAATTCCCAAAATGGCTTATATCATTTTAACGGACGAGCTGCCCGCCTAACTCAAACTGCGGAGTTGTTTTTTCAAAAAAAAATTAAGACGATTTTACTTACTGGAGGTTCGGGTTATCTATTTGGTCAAGAACCCAGTGAGGCCGCCGAAGCGAAGCAATTATTGCTAACTTTGGGTATTCCTGATTCTTGTATTTTGATAGAAAACGCCTCCCGAAATACCTATGAAAATGCCTTCAACAGTAAAGTTTTTTTGGATAAAAATTTTGAAAAACAAGCTAGCTGTTTGCTTATTACTTCTGCTTACCATATGCCTCGAACGGCTGCTTGCTTTCGCAAGCAGGGCATCGCTTTCAGTCCGTTTTGTGTAGATTATATAGGAGAAAAAACACGCTTTGTACCAGAATCTATTTTAATTCCTGATCGTCTAGGGTTTTATCGTTGGGAACGTTTGATAAAGGAATGGGTCGGTTATGGAGTGTATTGGTTGAGGGGGTATTTGTGAGGTGTTTGTTTGTGTGTTTAAGAAAATTCCTAAACACACAAACACCTAAACACGGATTTAATACTG
>JAHDEQ010000026.1:1681-22676 GCA_020628755.1 Saprospiraceae bacterium | reverse complement strand
GTGTGTTTAAGAAAATTCCTAAACACACAAACACCTAAACACGGATTTAATACTGCACTTCTACCTCAAAAGGCATACGCATCTGGATACCTTTGAAGTCTTGTAGTTTTTTGATTTTGTCATAATAAGGGTAAAATTCCTTAAATTCTTTTTTGACAATAGATGCCTGAATGGCTCTCGTATCTTTTTCGCCCATCAAGTCTTCGATGAGTTGCTCAATCGGTTCTTTTATAATAGGATATTCTTTGGTACGATATTTTTCGAGGCCAGCCAATTCTTTGGCTGTTTCGATTGCATCATCTAGTCCTCCGATTTCGTCCACCAAACCAATTTCTTTAGCTTTTGGGCCAACCCAAACACGTCCTTGTGCAATTTCGTTTACCGCATCACGAGTCATCCCACGACCTTCTGCAACACGTTTGAGGAATATTTCATAAATATTCTTAATCCCTTCGGTTGTAATGGCTTTTTCTTCTTCGCTCATGTCATAAACCAAAGACATTCCATTGGCAAATGGTCCAGTTTTGACGGTATCAAAGGTGATTCCTAATTCTTCATTCATGAGTTTTTGAGTACTTGGAATTGCTCCAACTACTCCAATCGAGCCTGTAATCGTACTTTCTTCGGCATAAATTTTATCTGCCCCACAAGAAATATAATAACCGCCCGAAGCTGCCACGTCACCCATCGAAACAACAACGGGTTTGCCCGTCTCTTTAATAAGAGACATCTCTCGCCAAATATTATCAGAAGCTAAAGCACTTCCTCCACCAGAATTAACTCGTAATACGACTGCTTTAATTTTGTCGTCGTTTCTGATTTTACGCAAAATTTTCATGTATTTTTCGTCGCCAATAGATCCAGGATCGCCTTCGCCCAAACCAATACCACCTTCGGCATAAACAATGGCAATTTTGTCTTTGATGGATAATTTACCAGAACTTGTAACACCTTTGGCATATTTACCTAACGATACTTTTTTGAGTTTATCATCATCTTCGAGTCCCACACGCACTTTCATTTCGCTAATGGCTTCGTCGTAATATCCCAAGACATCTACCAATTTGTTGGCAAGCGCATCTTCAGGTTCTCGAATTTTCATTTCGTCAGCGATAGCTTCGAGTTCAGCAACGGAGACACCTCTTGATTCAGAAATATTTTGAAGATATACCGCATATAAAGAGTTGATGTATTCTCTAATTTGCAAACGATTGGCTTCACTCAAATTGGTACGACGATAAGGTTCAGAAGCACCTTTGAATTTTCCAGCGTAAAAAACTTGCATATTTACGCCCAATTTGTCGAGCATATTTTTGAAAAAAGTAATCTGCGCTCCAAAACCTCTAAAATCAAACTCCCCCACTGGATTGAGGTAAACTTTGTCTGCAACACTAGCTAAATAGTAATCGCCTTGTGTATAATATTTGGCATAGGAAATAATAAATTTTCCACTTTCCTTAAAGTCTATTAAAGCATCTCGAATAACAGACTTGGTAGATTGGCCTCCACTTGCACCATTTATATTCAAAAAAATCCCTTTTATATTGTCGTCCTCTTTGGCCGCCTCAATCGCATCTACAATATCATGGAGACCTAAGGTTTTTTCCGTCTTAAAATCTGAAAAATCTTGTGGAAGATTATTGGTACGTTCAGGAATAGGTTCATTGAATTTTAGCTCTAAAACCGAATTCGGTTTTATATCAACAGAAGCATTTTCCTTGGCCACCATACGACCAATGACTAAACTTCCAATGAGGGTGACAGCAATAGAAGCTAAAATAACACCCAAGCAAGAAGCAAAAACAAATTTGAAAAATTGTCCCATATTTTTTAGTTTAAGGTTAATCTGTACTTACAAAAGTAAAGAATTGCTTACAAAGTACACTAACATGGGATAAAAGATATTTTTTTTTAGATAAAAGTACTTTTATCCTCGATTTTAGACGATATATGACAAAATTATCTTGTAAAAACTCAATTTGAAGAATAAATCATTTTGTAAAATGCTTAACTTTACTTTCACTTTACTTCTCTTATCATACTCACTGTAAAAACAAACTGTTTACACATATGTAATTAGGAATAATTTTTGCTTATTTACTACGGTAAATTGTCACTTTTTACCTATGACTGTGATTTGAATATTGCAATTCTGATACTAGATAAACTGACCTATTGAATACGACTAAAATTAAAAAACATGATTTCATGCGCACTTAAAAACACTAAAAGTGTTTTCAACAGGCTTCAATCTAAGTTTGAAAACATGGCTTTGGTATTGTTATTATTGGTCTCGTGGCAGATTAGTACTGCACAAGTATTAGAAGTTTTTGATACGCAAGACCCTCCTTATACGGTCGAAAATCTTATTACCAATGTCTTTTTGGGTGATGGTGTAGAAATAACCAATATTGAGTTTGAAGGTGCAGATGATGCTGTAGGTTATTTTCAGAAAGCAAGTGACGATGTAGGTATTGAGAGAGGTATCATGATTACAACGGGTAGTGCCAAAACTCGTAATGCCTCGATTGGTGCAGATAGTCCTGCTGGCCAAAATTCAGATGACGACAACGGTAGCAATGCTAGCGATGCTCAAATTGAAGCACTTGCCACCGAGCAAATATTCAATTTATCAAAATACGAAATCACTTTTGTTCCTGTTGCTGATACCTTGCGTTTCAAGTATGTATTTGCTTCCGAAGAATATCCTGAATTTACCTGTGCAGCTTTTAATGATATTTTTGGATTTTTCATTAGTGGCCCCAACCCTGCTGGTGGCAATTATGACAATGAAAACATTGCCATAGTACCAGGTACCAACCTTCCTGTGGCTATCAATAGTGTACACAGTACCAATCCTGATGACCCAAGTTGTCAGCCTATCAACGACCAATTTTATAACGACAATACAGGCAATCCCAATTTTGTATATGATGCTTATCTGGATGTCTTTATTGCCGAGGCAATTGTTATTCCTTGCGAAGAGTATGTCATCAAGCTGGCTATTGCAGACCAAGCAGATGCGCAATATGACTCAGCAGTTTTTTTAGAAGCTAAAAGTTTTGGTACAGGAACAATTCAGGTAGAAACTGTAACGGTAAGTGCTGACGGCTCAATTGTAGAAGGTTGCTCCGATGCTGAGGTATCTTTTGTACTACCCTACTTTGCAGAAACAAATACAAGTATTGATTTCAATATTCTTGGAACTGCTCAAAACGGGACAGATTATGTCACTATACAGGAAGGGATTACGATACCTGCGGGTAGCAACTCTGCTTCTATTATTTTGAGTGCCATCGAGGATGACACTCCCGAACCTATTGAAACAATTGGTATTGATATTCAAAGAGATATTTGCAATAGAGATACGTTTTGGATAAATGTCAGAGATAAAGTCATTATTGAACCTACGCTCCAAGATTCCATAACTGTTTGTGGTGGTCAAGATGCGGCCTTAGATGCTACGTTAAATGTAAATGTCCCTCCGCCTCCACAATTTAGGAATGATACTCCTACTATTATTCATCCCGTCAATACACCAATAATTTCTTCGATTAATGTATCGGGAGTTGCGCCTTTCCAATTAGGGCCTCAAACTATCAAATCCGTTTGTATAGATAGTTTGGTTCATCCCTGGATTGACGATATTGATGTATTTTTGATTAGTCCGAGTGGTCTTTTCATTGAGTTAACTACCGACAATGGTGGCAATGGTGGCAATGGTACAGGAGATGATTTTTATTTACAAACTTGTTTTACACCAACTGCTACACAAGATATAAAGTTTGGCAATCCCATCGCTGCACCTCCTGAAAATGTACCTTTTACAGGAGAGTTTCAGCCCGAAGGTTATTTTGCAGACCTTTGGGATGGAAATAACCCGACCAATGGTACTTGGCAGTTGCAATTGATTGATGATACTCCTACCGCAATTGGTCAATTATTTAGTTGGTCTATTTGTTTTAATAATACTTACGATATTGCCTATGAATGGACTCCAAGTGCAGGACTCAGCTGCACAGACTGTCCTAATCCAACGGCAAACCCTTCTGCTACAACTACTTACACCGTTGTAGCAACAGACTCTTATGGTTGTACGGTAGAAGACCAAATTGTAGTTGAAGTAATTGATGCACTTTTACCAACTCAAATTGTATGCGATGACACCGTCTTAGGCGAAATAACATTTGCTTGGGATGAAGTAGCTGGTGCTAATAATTACGAAGTAAATATAAATGGCAATGGCTGGGAGTCGCCCAACTCCTCGCAGTTTGAGCATAATGTGTCTGGGTTGGGTTTAGGTGAATTTGTAAGCATAGAAGTTCGTACAAGTAGCGATTGTGGCGACGGGCCAGTGGCCGTTTTAGAATGCCAATCACTCAATTGTGTTCCTGCGGCAGCAAATGCCAATATGCTTACCAATACAAGTTGCCCCGATACTAATGACGGTTCTGTGCTTATCAGTACAGATGCAGTTACCATGCCCATCACCTATTTGCTTGACGGAGAAAGTAATAATGATGGGGTTTTTACAAACTTGGCTGCAGGTATGTATATAGCAGAAGTCATAGATGGACTCAATTGCTCGGCCTTTGTGGAGTTTGAAATTGGTACACCAGAAGCGATTGTCTCAAACGAAATTATTGTATCGCCTATCAGTTGTTCTAGCTCTACAGATGGAGCTGTCAGTTTTGAAGTTTCGGGCGGTGCAGCACCTTACGCTTTTTCTTGGGAAAACACTACTACAGATTCTATTAATACTAATTTAACAAGTGGAACATATCCTGTAACTATAACAGATTCAAATAATTGTACGCATTTAGATACTATTGCGTTGATGGCTCCAAATGGGATAATCTTCGATAGCGCCCTTACTGAAATTGATTGTAACAATGCTACCACTGGTAGCATTGCGGCGATTGCTTCAGGTGGTACAGGTACTCTTTCTTATGCTTGGAACGATGGTACTACCGACAGTCTTTTGACCAATATTGGTGCAGGCGATTATATGGTTACCATAAGCGATGAATCCAATTGTACCGAAACGGCTTCGTTTACTTTAACCAATCCAGCTCCTGTTGACTTTTCAATCTCATCAAGTGCAGCAAGTTGTTTTAATACCACAGATGGTACAGCAACAGTATCTCCGAATGGAGACAATTATACCTATTTGTGGAGCAATGACTCTACCAGTAGTACAATTACAAATCTTATTCCTGGCGATTACTTTGTAACTGTATCAGATGAAAATGCTTGTACCACAAGCGATACTGTCACGGTTATGAGTACACCTGAAATTGTATTGAGTCCAACAATCATTGACAATGCTTGTAATAATTCTTCGACGGGTTCTATTTCAATTGATGCCACTGGCGGAACAGGAACACTGGAATATACTTGGGACACAGGAAATATTGGCAATACAATCTTTGATTTGCCTGCTGGAATTTATGTAGTAACCGTCTCGGATAGTAACAGTTGTATGGCTACGGACTCCTTGACTGTTAACCAACCAGATGTCATCGAAATTTCTAGTACGATTATACCTGTCGGTTGCAATGGCGAATCATCAGGTAGTATTGATATAAGCACTGCTGGTGGTTCTGGAGAATATTCGTACAACTGGGATAATAGTGCAACTAGCGAAGATTTGAACAATCTTTCTGTGGGTTCATATACAGTGCTTGTTACAGATGGCAATAATTGTACTGCCCAATCTACTTTTGAGGTTACACAATCTACGCTTATTGCGAGTTCATTTGATGTCGAATCCGTAGGATGTTTTGGGGAGTCTAGCGGTTCTATTATATCATCCGTCAATGGCGGACAATTGCCTTATTCTTATTTATGGTCGAATGGTGGTTCAGAAGCTAATCTTTTTGATATTGCAGGAGGTCAATATACCCTTACTGTTACGGATGCCAGTAACTGTTCCTCTACATTTGATGTAGAAGTTCCTCAGCCCGATGGTATCATTGAAGGCGAAACGACTCAAAACGATATATCCTGTTTCAATTCCAATGATGGTGTTATCACCATCAATGCGACAGGAGGAACAAGTCCTTATTTATATAGCATCAATGGCAATGATTTTTCTACAAGTAATACATTCACAGGACTAACGCCCAGCGATTATCTAATTTTTATAGAAGATGCCAATGGTTGTATAGCCAGTCTTCCCAACTCAGTTATCTTAGAAGAACCCGAAGCATTGACAATAGAATTAGGCGATAATTTGACTATAGAGCTAGGCGAAAGCATCAGCCTCAATCCTATAATTGATAATGCCAGCAACACAGTTACATATTTGTGGTCGAGCAACGATGTTAGTACTCTCAGTTGTTTGGATTGTATGAGTCCTGAAGTAAATACAGCGCAAAGTGCCAATTATTCACTTCTTGTCACAGATGAAAATGGTTGCCATTCATCTGATAATATCAATATTTTTATCAATCGTGAAGTTGAGGTTTTAGTACCGACAGGATTTACACCAAATGGCGACAACCTTAATGATATTTTGACTGTACATGGAAAGTCGGATAAAATAGAAGAAATTCTTCTATTTCAGGTTTTTGACCGTTGGGGCGAATTGGTTTATGAAAGAAACAATTTTGAAGTCAATGATCTCAGTGTTGGTTGGGATGGAAATTTCCGTGGTAAAGAAATGCCAGCAGGCGTTTTCGTTTGGTATATCGAAATTCAATTAGTTGGTGGACGTTCCAATAACTTTAAAGGAGAAACAACTTTGATTCGTTAATACGTTTTTATTCTTTAGAATTTAATTCTTTTTGTATGCCAATCACCAAGCTAAAAGATTCCAACGTAGAATCTTGAAGCCTATTGGTATAAATATTTTCTAAGCCCAAATTATAATTAATTTGAAGCAATAGCTTCAAATATTCAGCAATATTTCGTTCCAAACCTCCTCCAATAATTACTCCATAATTCCAACGATTGATTCCCTCATTTTCAAAATTCAATATCGTTTTTGTATTTGTCTCAAAATCAAAAGTACTGGTTTGCAAACCCCAAGTTGCCATTCCGCCTAGCATACCATACAACTGCAAATGTTCCATTTCTAATGTAAATTTTGACCATAAGGGAAAATTTAGAAAAGCAATTCGATGCGCTCTAAAACTGTAGCCTGGAGACACATCTTTTACTACAGCTATTTCATTGCCTTCTTGACTAAAGGACAAACCCGTCGCTATAGAAAACCAAGGTTTTACTACATACTCCAATGGAACAGAAAATACAGGACTCATCATGCCATTTCTATACAAAATCATGGCCTCGTTGTCCGAAGAAAAACTAAGGGCTGTCTTGGATTGCTGCGCCCCCATCAAAAAACCGAGTTCCAATTGTGCATGCACAGCAAATGATAGCAATAATAAAAACGAAGAAATGTGAGTTTTTAGTAAAAGCATGCTGATAGGTATTGTTTAAAGATGGAAACCTTTTTCTAACGACTCAAAGCATTATTTCTGTCTAATTTATTTTCAATTTAACATTTTTGGGATTTCTGATTTTCTATGTAATTTCACTTCCCAATATTTCTATGAAGAATCTAAAATTAAATATACCCGTCCTTGTCCAAAATCTAGAGGTCAACAATGTGCTGAATTATCATATCAAGCCTCTATTTTTTCGCTACCCTGTAGCGACCAATCGCCGTTTTGATTTGGCCCTTCGCCAGTTTCAAAAAGAGGTGCGCTATTATTTCAAAGGCTTCCAACTCAACGCTGAAAATGCAGCTTCCTTGTTTTGGTTTATGTTCAATCCTGAACTAAAATTCAAGCAAATTTATTTTCACCAAACTATCCGTAGTCAAGTCGTTAAAGGCCAAATCAGCTATGTCGCTTTTGACCTGCAAAGCAAGACTTTTGTGTGTTTGCCCAGCTTCAATTATTATACATTTATACCACAAAAGGATACAAATGGCAAAATTGACCTTCTTTCGGAAGTAGAGCGAGTGGCAACTGTTTTGTTCAAAGATTTAATGAAACAATATGGAAAAGAGCTCGAAACCAATGCTTATTTTTCATCCAAAAAAGAATTTTTCTCGCAAGTAGATGTTAGTTTTTCGATTCAATACGATGGCTTTAAATTTGAAAAAGATGCCGCCAGTCAATTTTTCAGCCGCTTAGCTGGAAATAGCGATTTTAATGGTGCTGTAGAAGTCGAAAAAGTAAGTATTGACCTCAACTCGCTGTATCCCAATGAATTGCAACGAGCCTTTTTGCAAGAAAAAATGGTCGAACGTCTCTACCACTCCGTTTATGGGCGTGACAACACGCCCATCGTACTTGTAGGCAAAAAAGGAGTCGGCAAACACACACTTATACAAGAAGTTGTCTTTCGTTTTTTAAGTAATTTTTACGAAAAGCATAAAGGAAATCAACGTCCCAAAATATGGCAACTTGACCCTACACGTGTTATTTCGGGTATGAGTATTGTAGGTTGGTGGCAAAAGCGTTTGGAATCTATTATCAAGTATATCATAAAACCCAATCCAGCTCAAAAAAACTCAGATAAATTACTGATAGACAACATTATAGCTTTAAAAAGAATTGGTCGTTCTGCCCAAAACAATATGACAATGGCCGACTTGCTCAAGCCTTATATTGAGGCTCGAAAAGTTCAGACCATACTCATAGCCAGCCCTGAAGAATGGAAAATATTACAAGAAGAAGACCGCCGTTTTGCCGACCTTTTCAAAGTCATTCGAATTGACGAACCTAGCATTGAGCAAACGATAAAAATCATTCTCGAAAAACGTAAAAACCTCGAATCACTCAACAGTTGCCAAATTACCATCAAAGCCATCGAACAATTGCTCAATATCCAACGCAATTACCTCAAACAAGAGGCTTTGCCTGGTAGTATCATAGAATTGCTCGAAAAACTTGCCGTAAAATATCGTTACAAAGTCATTGATGCACCCGAAATTAGAGCCGAATTTGAGACCATCAGTGGACTCAATACCAATATTTTTGATAGTGGTGTCGCTTTTGAAAAAGACCAAGTCAAAACCGAAATCAGCAAAGAACTTGTTGGTCAAAACGAAGCCGTCGAAAAACTTGCCAATGTCATTCATCTCATCAAAGCCAAACTGACCAATCCTGACAAACCCAATGCTTCGTTTTTGCTCATTGGCCCTACGGGTGTAGGGAAAACACAAGCCGCCAAAGTCCTTGCCAAATATTTGCTCGGTAGTGAAGATTATTTGCTACGCTTTGATATGAATGAGTACATTGACGAATATGCCGTTCAACGTCTTATTGGCGATTATTACAATCCCGAAGGCAACCTCACAGGCAAGGTGCGTTATCGTCCCTTTGGTGTGGTACTACTCGATGAAATTGAAAAAGCACATCCAAAAGTGCGAGATATTTTGCTTCAAGTTTTGGACGATGGCCGTTTGACCGATAGCTTGGGTAGAACAGTTGATTTTACGAACACTATTATTATAATGACTTCTAATGTCGGTGCCACGATGGTCGAAGCGCAGCTTGGTTTTGACAAAACCAAGCACAACACCAATGCCATTTATCGTAAAGCCGTAGAAAATAAATTTCGTCCCGAATTTGTCAATCGTATTGATAATATCATCATTTTCAATCCATTAGAGTTAGAACACATTTATGGTATTGCTCGATTACAAATCAAAGAATTGCTTCAGCGAGATGGTTTTGTACGTCGCACCACCATACTCAATATTGATAAAGATGCCATTGATTGGGTGGCTCGTCGAGGTTATAATTCCAAAATGGGTGGCCGTGCCTTGAAACGCCAAATCGAACAAGATTTGACGGCTCTTTCGGCCGAACAACTGATAAGTACCAATTTTGAAAAACCGATTTTATTAGAAATTAAAATTGAAAACGAACAGCTTCGGCCGCATATTCAAGAATTGCAATTTGCCGAAGCCCTTCCTGCGGAATGGCTCCCTTCCCTACCCAATGAAAAAAAAGGAAAACGTTTTCTAAAAACACTACTTTCTCAACTCGAACGCATCGAGCTAAAAATCAATCGCCTCCAAGGCAATCAAATTGGAGATAATTCGCCCATAATCAATACCGAAAATTGGGAATTTTACTCCTTCAAAGAAAAAATAAGTGCAACCAAACAAGCCATCCAGACCAGAATACTAGGTTTTAGAGACAATAATTATATTGAAGGTCCCTCTATTCCTTTGCGTTTTAAATACAATGAATTTATACCAAAATCCGATAATTATGGAAGGGCTTACAAAGAAAATATCAAAGACCGTCTTTTTCAAAAAGAAGCCTTAGAAGAACTTTTTGTCACTCACCAAATTAGTTCCAATCGCTTTGATAGTTTACAAACCGAATTGCTCGAATCCTACCTAGAAGTTGAGTTTTTGCAAACTCAATCCAAAGGTTTTTTAAAAGGAAAAACCGATCATATTCAGCTTCAACTAGAATCGTGCATTACCGACAAAGGTCAAAAAGAGATGGACTATTTGCTCGAAATTTATGAACATCTTTTTACTAATTTAGAACTCGATTTTAAAGTATATAAAAAGAAAAATCTAATCGAAGCCAAAGGCTATGCCGCCTTTGACCTCCTAAAAAATGAGTCGGGTGTCCATCTTTTTTATCAGGCACATCAAAATCCCTTGCCCATCAAGTTGATACTAAAAACCCTCAATCGTAAGAAAAATACAAGTGTTTCCAATTTTCAAGTGATACGTATATACAATAGTGATACCACGATGATGGATTTGCGAACACAGTTTTCTAATGACATCCACATCAAATATCCCGAATTCAAATTACTCCTCTTTGCAGGCCGTTGGAAGGGGTAAAAAAGGTGTCGGGTGTCAGGATTTTTTCGCTTTGCGAAAAAGAGGAGTCAGCCTTGTAGCCTTGCATTGCTGACCCCTCAGTTCTGCAAAGCAGAACATCTGACACCTGACACCTTTTTTTATTAAAAAAATAATTGTACATTTGCACCGCTATAACTGATTTCAGTAATCACTAATGGTAAAAACTAATAAAAATGCCTGAATACTTAACTAAAGAACAAAGAGCCGATATTTTTAAAGAACACGGTGGCTCTGAAAAAAATACGGGTTCGATTGAAGGTCAAATTGCAATGTTTACACATCGCATTAAAGGTTTGTCCGATCACTTAAAAACTAATCATAAAGACCATTCTTGCCGTCGTTCCTTGCTAACGATTGTAGGTAAGCGCAAGCGTCTTTTAAAATATTTGATGCGCAAAGACATCGTCAAATATCGTGAATTAAAGCAAAAATTAAGCATTCGCTAAGATTTGCTTTTTTCCAATAAGGCTTCATTTTCCAATGAAGCCTTATTTTATATAACAAATACGTCTATTTAACGTATTGATTTTTAGATACTCTAAATTTAACAGAGAAATTTACTTGTAATTTTTCGCTGTTATCAAATCAGATTCTGTCTTTTAAAATTTTAAAAACAGAATAGCTGCCAAAAAAGTAGAATACAAATTCTACCTTCTTATTGTGATACTCTTCTAGCCGCAAACAAAACTGTTGTTTGCACTTCTCTAATTTGCAGTTTTTGAGAGACTCTATTTCATATTGTGAAATGAAATAGCTTTTGAGATTCTTGCTCAAAACTTAATGACTGTATTTAATTTATTCACAAAAATCACTTTTTATTATGGGTATGAAAACCCCAATTTCTACTTCTTTTAACCTACCCAATGGAAAAGAAGTTGTTATCGAAACTGGAAAGTTAGCCACTCAAGCTGATGGTTCAGTAGTTGTAAAGGTCGGCGATACGATGATTTTTGCAACTGCTTGTTCGAGCAGAGAAATGCGAGAAGGACAGAGTTTTTTCCCGCTATCGGTTGATTATCAAGAAAAATTTGCTGCCGCAGGAAGAATTCCTGGTAATTTCTTTAGAAGAGAAGCACGTTTGTCGGAGTACGAAATTTTGACTTCTCGCTTAGTTGACCGTGCCGTGCGTCCGCTTTTTCCAGATGGTTATATGTTTGAAACTCAAATTATTTTGAATTTGATTTCTGCTGACAAAGAAGAGTTGCCCGATGCTTATGCTGCCCTAGCAGCATCAGCCGCACTTACGGCTTCGGATATTCCTTTTGGAGGACCAATCTCAGAAGTAAGAGTCGCTCGAATTGATGGCGAATATGTAGTCAATCCTGGTCGTACTGAATTGCAAAAAGCAGATATTGATATTATAGTTGCTGCTTCACTTGATGATGTTATGATGGTAGAAGGTGAAATGAAAGAATGCTCCGAAATGGAGTTGATCGAAGCTATCAAAACAGGACATGAAGCCATTAAAGTACAGTGCAATGCGCAGTTGGAACTAGCAAAATTGGTAGGCGATAAAGCTATCAATCGAGAAGTGGCTGTTACTGAAGTAGATGAAGAATTGTTAGGGAAAATTAAGGACTTTAGTTCTGATAAAATCTTAACAATCGCCAAAGGTGCTCATAATAAAGGCGACCGTAAAAAAGGATTCTCCGCTATAAAAGATGAATTGAAAGAGCATTTGCTCGAAACAATGGGCGAAGAATACATGGACGAAAAGGGTGGCATGGTTAGCGGATATTTCTACAAATTGCAAAAAGAAATCATTCGTGAAATGGTCATGTCCGAAAACATTCGTTTGGATGGTCGTAAGTTAGACGAAGTTCGCTCTATATGGACAGAGGTTGACTATTTGCCTGCTGCTCACGGTTCTGCAATTTTTACCAGAGGTGAAACACAGTCTTTGACTTCGCTTACACTTGGTACTAAGCTCGACCGTAAAATGGTAGATAATGCCTTAGATAATCACTATGAAAACTTCATTTTACATTATAATTTCCCTGGTTTTTCTGTTGGTGAAGTGAAGCCCATGCGTGGCCCAGGTCGCCGTGAAGTTGGCCACGCCAACTTAGCTGGACGTTCGCTCAAGCAAGTTTTACCTGATGATTCGCCTTATACAATTCGTTTGGTTTCTGATATTTTGGAATCCAATGGATCTTCTTCTATGGCAACCGTTTGTGCGGGTTCTATGGCCTTGATGGATGGCGGTATTCCAATTTCAGGAGGTGTATCGGGTATTGCAATGGGAATGATTTCTGATGGTAAAAGAGCTGCGATATTATCTGACATTTTAGGAGACGAGGATGCTTTAGGTGATATGGACTTTAAGGTGACAGGTACTAAAAATGGTATCACGGCTTGCCAAATGGACATCAAAATTGATGGCCTACCTTACGAATTGATGGAAAAAGCATTGATGCAAGCTAAAGAAGGTCGTTTGCACATTCTCGATGAAATGAACAAGACCCTCGAAAGTACACGTGAAGACTTGAAGCCTCACGCGCCACGCATTATCAGCCTAGAGATAGAAAAGAGTTTTATTGGTGCCGTTATCGGGCCTGGAGGTAAAGTAATTCAAGAAATTCAAGCCGAAACCGAAACGACTATCAATATAGAAGAAGTGGGTGACAAAGGTGTTGTAACGATAGCAAGCTCTAATAAGGCTTCTATTGATGCTGCGCTCAAACGTGTTAAAGCGATTACCTATGTTCCAGAAATCGGTGATGTGTATGAAGCAAAAGTTGCTTCTGTTATGCCATACGGTGTTTTTGTTGATTTTATGGGCAAAAGTGGTTTACTGCATGTTTCTGAAATTTCACATTCCAGAATTGACAAGGTTGAAGATGTCTTCAAACAAGGCGATGACGTAAAAGTGAAATTGGTCGGAATTGACAAAAAGACTGGAAAATTCAGATTATCAAGAAAAGCTCTGCTTCCAAGACCTGAACGAAATGGTGGCGGTGACAGAAGACCTCCTAGAAATGATAATTAAGTTTTTCTAATATAAAAGTTTATTTCAGGTTTTTTTATTTAAAATTAAATAATACTAATATTTAGTTATCTGAAATTCAACAATATAAATGCTTGTATAAAAAATATGTTTTTATGCAAGCATTTTTTTTGTTTTTTGGAAACTTTTTTGCTCTTAAATTTGTAGTTAACTATAAAATCCTGCATATAAGTTTTTTTTGTTAAAAAGTCAAGTCTTTTGCAAATTTACGAGCAACTTTTCCTACTTTTAAACGTATATATAATATATACAATTTTTATTAACCTATAACCGAATTATAATCCTGAAATAATATGCGTCAACTTAAAATCACCAATAAAATTACCACCCGCGAGAGCCTCGCTCTCGACAAATATCTCAACGATATTGGTAAAATTCCTATGCTTACAGCCGATGATGAAGCCGTGCTTGCTCGCCGCATTCGTGAAGGCGATCAATTGGCATTGGAACGGTTGACCAAATCTAACTTACGCTTTGTCGTTTCTGTTGCCAAACAATATCAAAATCAAGGTTTGTCTTTAAGTGACTTGATTAATGAAGGCAACGTTGGTTTGATGAAAGCTGCCAAGCGTTTTGACGAAACCAAAGGTTTTAAATTTATATCTTATGCGGTTTGGTGGATTCGCCAATCTATCTTACAAGCTATTGTAGAATATTCTCGTATTGTAAGATTGCCCCTCAACAAAGTGGGTTCTTACAATAAAGTAAATGAAGCATTTTTGTCTTTTGTACAAGAGTTTGAGCGTGAACCAACCAATGAAGAGTTGGCCGAATTGCTCGATATGACTCCAAAAGAAATCGCCAATATGCTTAAAGGAAATGGCCGCCATCTTTCGATGGATGCCCCTATCAGTGGCGAAGAAGGCGACTCTACGATGTTGGACGTTATCAATATTGATACAGGCCTGAATCCTGATTTGAATTTGATGGATCAATCCCTTAAAGATGAGGTACAACAAGGACTTTCCATTTTGTCGCCTCGTGAAGTAGAGGTTCTTTCCTCCTATTATGGTCTCAACGGTTACAAATCTTTGACGCTCGAAGAAATTGGAGAGTTGTATGGTTTGACTAGAGAACGTGTGCGCCAAATCAAGGAGCGTGCCATTCGCCGATTGCGTAAATCTTACAATCGCAATGCTTTAAAATCTTATTTAGGATAAGGTAATCACCGACTTTAGTTGGTAGGTTCAAATATAAAATCAAAAAAGCCATCTCGAACATTCGAGATGGCTTTTTTGATTTTATCCAATTGGCTAAACGCTTATCGCAGATTGCATCTGCGATACCTTTCTCTCACGATAATTCTTCTTTTATCCTTTCAGTTTTCAAACCATTATATAGCGTAGAAATACTTGCCAAATTCCACAACTTCACTCCAATACGAATCAGAATATATAATTGACTAATTAGAAAAAAGAAAAGCACCTGTCCGCCTGAGTTTTCGGCTAAAGAAAAGTCGATCCACTTATATAAAACATAAACGATTAAAAAAGTAAGGATATTGAGAATAAGCAAAGGCAAGGTTTTTCGCAAATGCGAAAAACCAAAGCGAAAACCACAAAACAGACAATTAACTACTCCTTTTTGATTAGAAACTAAACATACTTTTGCATAATCGTGGCACATCGCTATCAAAAATAGAACTATCAAATAAGGTATTCCTACCCATTGTAAAGCTCTAATTACAGTATGCTCACTTTCCAAATTATCGGGCGACATTCCATGCGAAAAGTACATAAATAAAGACCACGCAATGCCCAATAAAATCAATTGTATAATTAAAAAGAGCATAGCCAAAGCTACGATTTTCCAAAAGTAGCTAAGTGATTTTTGCCAAAATGTGCCTGTATCAAAATCAACTCTATAAATATAATAATGCAAAATTCCGCCTAACAGCAACGCCGAAATCAGCACAAATGCAACCGACAAAACAATGGATTGATTGAGCAAAACGCCCAAACCCAAACCGTATTGATTGAGAATATCCGTTACGATACGAAAGTCATATTTTTCCAACATCAAAGCAGGAATCATCGTCTGGCCAAAAGAGGCATTCAAATATTGATACACAGGAAATGCAATCAATAAAGCAACCAACAAATTGAATATATAGTACCAAAACCAAGTCTTTCGATACTCCCAAAATGCTCCAAAGCCGTTTGTATATGCTTTCCAAAAACTCATATGATAAAACTGGCATTTTGCATCGCATTTTGTACCCAAAGCATCCAAGCACTCACATATTTCCAAATTCCATCTTTGGGTGCATCCAAAACGAGACTATTATTTACACAATTTATGTCCAAGTCAATCTTAAATTCTGGGTCAAGAATTGCCGCATTGACCTTACTCGTATGCTTAAAAGTAAATTCTTCTGACCGCCCCTTACCATCCCAAGTTCTCAATTCAGTTTTTCCATCTTCAAACTCGACCAAAAGCTCAATAGGCAATTTAATTTCGCCCAAACGATGCACAATGATTTTGGACTCATACCACTCTTCTTCTGTAGTTTCATCTTCTACGCAATCTTGATTATTCTCTACAAAACCGAGCGGTTTTGTAGCTTTTCGATTTTGAATCGAAGCCAATTTGTAGTCGCATTCATTACTACTATAAACGGTTTCTTCAAAAAACCAATCCATGCTTTCTCCAAATTTATCGCCATGATTTTTTCGCACAATTTCAGAGACAACATCTATAAAGTTTTGTCCACATGGATGTTCAAATTTCCAACGCTCAAAATACGTTTGCATGATTTCATCCATCGTTTCTATACCAACCAAACCTTCTAAAGTAAATAAGGTAACGGCCGTTTTGCCATAGGTCAAAGGGCCATAACCTCCATGCCGAAATTCCCAGCCAGGCTGAGCTGCCTTCCCAATTTTGGTATCGGAAGTGACATAACGATAACGCCGCCACGACTTATTGCTAATGCCAGCCTCCAACCAATCACTCTCCATAATATAATCGTAATAATGGTCTATGATTCGCCCTTCATAATACGAGGTAAATCCCTCGTCTAGCCAAGCCTCCTCTTGCTCATTGCTTGCCACCATTTGCATAAAATACTGGTGTACCATTTCATGCACCGTTATCGTCTCGGTTGTACGCAAATCCTGTGGCAAACAATAAAATCCTGCTCCTGTAACCAAAGTCGGATACTCCATGCCCGAAGAACGAATCCCGTGATAAGGCGGATCAACAATCGTCAGAGTAGAGTATGGATAAGCTCCAACATTTTCGTGCATATACTCAAAACAATATTTAGCCGATTCCAAATAACGCTCAACTACACACTCCCGATCAGGATGGTACAGCAGCCGAATATCCACTCCCTTCCATTTATCTTTGGCTTCCTTAAATTTGGGATAAGCCGTCCAAGTAAAATCAATTACATCCTCTGCACGATAGGTATAAATCTTTCTATTTTTTTCTTTTTGTTCAGTAATACGCTCACCGCTTGCTCCCACAACATACCCTTCGGGCACATTGAGGCTCACCTCGTAAACTCCAAAATCAGAATAATACTCCGTAGCACGATGATATTGATTACAATTCCAGCGACCTTCATCAGCGCATCGAATATCTTTACCTTCATAAACCCCAACTTTAGGAAACCACTGCGCCATAAAATAATACTCCCGATTGTAGCCCGTCCGAATACTCAATTTCGGAATTTTAGCTTTCCAATTGATTTTTAGATTTAGTGATTCAAAAGGTAAAACAGGTTTGGCCAAAGGAATCTTTAATACCGTTTGGTCATTGGTATTATTGTCATTGGTTTGGATATACTCCAAATTGGTCGTCAAGTTGTTGCCCTGCGGGTCAATAACTTTCGTTACTTCAGACCAGCCCCAATTGCATTCGCCATTTGTCAAACCAAAATCAGTATTTGCCCCTTTCAGAAAAGTAGATTCTGTATTTTTAAAGGCATTATAATAAAGATGAAATTGCAATTCTCGAATCGTATCAGCAGAAGGGTTTTGCCATAAGAAGTCCATTTCAGTTACAGTCATTTTCTTATCCGTATCGAGATAGACCTCCATATCATAATTTGCCACCCGATTAGACAAAGGTTGTTGTCCATTGACAAAGGCAATACTCATAAAAAACAGAAAAAGAATTTGAAAATAGATTTTCATATATTTACCAAAACTAGCAATCGAAATATTTAAGACAAAATTTAACTGACTTTTTTGTTTATCAACAATCAAATAATTACTTTTCCCTTACAAACTAGAACATTTATCATTCATTCTTGCATTTCCTAATTCTTGCATTCAATCATTTCAAAAATGAGATTTGTATTTCTTTCAATAATAACAATATTATTAACATCTTGTTCTATCTTTCAAAAATCGAACAGCAGTATGCCCACTCCACATAAAAAAATAGATTGGCAAGGTCATCGTGGTTGCCGAGGTTTGATGCCCGAAAATACCATTCCTGCCTTTATCCATGCACTACAATATTCCGTTACTACGCTCGAATTGGATGTAGCCGTATCCAAAGATGGCCAAATCATTGTTACGCACGAACCTTGGTTTAATCACGTCTTTACGACTCTTCCTAATGGAGAAACACTAAAAAAAGAAGACGAAGAGAAACATCTTATTTACGAACTCACCTACGAAGAAATCAAACAGTACGATTGTGGGTTGCGCAGCAATCCAAAGTACCCAAAACAATCATCCATAGCCACTCACAAACCCTCTTTCAAAGATATGGTTGTCGCCGTTGATGCACATTGCAAAAAAAATAAACTCCCTCTTCCAAATTACGATATTGAAGTAAAGTCCTACAAAGATTGGTACGGTAAAAAGCAGCCTTTTCCGAAAGATTTTGTCCGTATCATGCTTTCAGAAATAAAAGAATTAGGCATCAAAAATCGAATCAATTTACAATCATTCGATGTCGAAGTCTTGCTAGAAGTCAACCGTCAAGACCCTACAATCGTACAAGCCTATTTGATAGACAATCTAAAATCATTTGAGACCAATCTCGAAAAATTGGACTTTGTACCTGAGATTTACAGTCCCTACTTCAAACTCATAACACCTAAAATGGTTGAAAAAGTACATACCAAAGGGATGAAGCTGATACCTTGGACTGTCAATGAGTTAAGTGATATGAAAAAAATGATTCAGCTGGGTGTAGATGGAATAATTACCGATTATCCCGATAGAATTAGCGAGATAAGCAATTTTTAGTCTAAAATCACCCTAAACAGTAGATACGTTTATAAAAGTAGGTTTTTCCAAAACTTTTCACTAACTTCCCTCGATTTTAACCTCATCTGCCAGATTTTAAGGTGCAAATGTCTATATTTATATAGTATTTTGTGACTTAAAAAAGTTCATAAAGTCCAAAAATAAAGCACTTAAAGTCTATAATAATTATAATCCACTCAAAGCTTACTGTCATTCAAGTCCCATGCAAAGGAATACCAAAACAATATTTTGATTAAAATTTATTTTTAATCAGCTAAACCAACTTATTTCATAACCATCAATTTATTTCTATGAGAATCAGGACTTTCAAAACGAAAAAAAGTCAGAAGTATTTTTTTAGTTTTATTACTGACGACGATGTCCAAATCTTAAAAAGTAAACCTTTTGATACTAAAGAAGAAAGAGATGCAGCGAGAGCAAAAGCTTTAACTGCAGCAACTTCTGATGGAAGTTTTGCACGGAGAACGACAGCAGAAGGAAAGCACTTCTTTGAACTCACCTCTAATGGTAAAGTACTTGCTGCTAGTGAGCAATTTGATTCCAATGACCAACTAAATGGTGTCATCAATCAGGTAAGTGCTATGGGCAAGAGTTATCAAGATTCTACCCAAAACAACAAAGAAGAATATACTACCGACGGTAAAACCGATGATTACAAACCATTGAGTTTTTACCAATCGAGAGTAGGCAGTGTTGCCAATGGATTTGAATCATTTAAGGATGACGAGTCAGGCGAATCTTACTTCACCTACAATATGAATGGTGGCATCATCATGATTAGTGAGGGTTATTCTTCGGAAAAAAGTCGTGATAATGGTGTCAACTCTGTCACCAAAAATATGGTTCTTGAACAACGTTACCAAGTCAAACAACACGAAAACGGTAAGTATTATTTTAACCTGCGTGCAGGTAACAATCAAGAAATTGCTACAAGTATATGGTTTGATTCAGCAGCACAACGTGATGCTGCTATTCGCTTTTTGCAAGGTGGTGGTCAAGCTCAAGGCATCGTCACAGATGTTGAAGGCACCGTCAATACAGCAGGCATTGTTGAAAACACCGAAAACCTAGAAGGAATTGAAGGATACCGCGCTTCATTTGGTTTAGCTGCCCCTCCTCCTCCACCTGATGAAGATCCAAAACCCAAGAAAAAACGTAAAAAACGTACCACTCCTAAGAAAAAGAAAGACCCTAATGAGGTCATGGAAGAAGGTAAATACCTCTTTAATGATGTAACTTGGCAAATCTTTAAAAGTGGTGGTAACAAAAAATTCTATTATAAATTTTTAACACCTGCTGGCAAATCACTTTACTTCAATTCCAACGTCAAAGGTTATGAAACCTTTGACGAAGCCAAAGCTGCTTTGGATAAAGCCATTCAATTGTCTCCAAGTGAAGCCAACTATGAAGGAAAAATTACTCGTAACCAAAAATTCTATTTCTACTTAAAAGATAAAGAAGGTAATAATTTAGGTAAAAGTTTCTTCTATAATACAGAAGAAGATATGCGAGATGCCGTTGGTTTACTCATCGGTAGAACAACTGGTCCTACTCCCGAAGAATTGGAAGCAGCTCGTTTGGCAGAGCTAGAAGCTGCTCGCTTGAAAGCGGAAGAAGAAGCTAGACTCAAAGCAGCCGAAGAAGCTCGTCTCGCTGCCGAAGCAGAAGCTAAACGCAAGGCGGAAGAAGAAGCGGCTCGCTTAAAAGCTGAGGAAGAAGCTAGGCTCGCTGCAGAGGCCGAAGCTAAACGCAAAGCGGAAGAAGAAGCGGCTCGCTTGAAAGCTGAGGAAGAAGCTAGACTTAAAGCAGAAGAAGAGGCTAGGCTCGCTGCCGAGGCTGAGGCTAAACGTAAAGCGGAAGAAGAAGCGGCTCGCTTGAAAGCTGAGGAAGAAGCTAGACTTAAAG
>JAHDEQ010000026.1:0-1581 GCA_020628755.1 Saprospiraceae bacterium | reverse complement strand
AAGCGGAAGAAGAAGCGGCTCGCTTGAAAGCTGAGGAAGAAGCTAGACTTAAAGCGGAAGAAGAGGCT
Organism: Saprospiraceae bacterium; assembly: GCA_020628755.1. Classification (GTDB taxonomy): domain Bacteria; phylum Bacteroidota; class Bacteroidia; order Chitinophagales; family Saprospiraceae; genus JAHDES01. The sequence goes on along the minus strand of JAHDEQ010000026.1, from coordinate 1,513 downwards.
AGGCTCGCTGCCGAGGCTGAGGCTAAACGCAAAGCAGAAGAAGAAGCGGCTCGCTTGAAAGCTGAGGAAGAAGCTAGACTTAAAGCAGAAGAAGAGGCTAGGCTCGCTGCCGAAGCAGAAGCTAAACGTAAGGCGGAAGCAGAAGCGGCTGCTAAAGCGGCAGAAGAAGCACGTCTTAAAGCAGAAACTGAAAAACAAAAAGCACTTCGTTCAGATGATTACTTACCTTGTAAAGAATATGAAGGTAAAGAAGAAGGCTTCCATACTTTTGAAAAAGATGGCCAGTTTTACTTCTCTTACATTTACGGTGGAAAAGTATATTTGAGAAGTGAAGGTTATACCTCTAAAGCGGGTAGAGATAATGGTATCCAATCGGTGATTAAAAATTCACCGATTGATGCGCGTTGGTCAACTCGCTCAGTCCTAGACGATCAATATCATTTCTATGTATTAAAAGCAGGAAACAATCAAGAAATTGCTCGCTCTTGTGTTTATACTGAACGACCACCTATGCTTTCCGCATTTGACGGAATAAAAGGTGAAAAATCTCCTATTGGTGTTGGTTCTAAAGTAGTTGGTGGTGTCTTGATGTCGGCTGCTGCACTTGGATTGAAACGTAAAGAAGACGAAGCTGCAGCAAAAGCAGCCGAAGAAGCTCGCCTCGCTGCCGAAGCCGAGGCCAAACGCAAAGCCGAATTAGAAGCCAAACGCAAAGCAGAGGAAGAAGCAGCTCGAAAGAAAGCTGAAGAAGAAGCTCGTCTTGCTGCCGAACGCAAACGCAAGGAGGAAGAAGCCCGTCTTGCTGCTGAACGCAAACGCAAGGAAGAAGAAGCTCGTCTTGCTGCCGAACGCAAACGCAAAGAAGAAGAAGCTCGTCTTGTCGCCGAACGCAAACGCAAAGAAGAAGCTGCCGCTTTAAAATTGAAAGCAGAAGAAGAGAAAAAACGTAAAGCTGCTGTTGCCGCCAATGCTGCTGCATTAGCTGCTGCCGCCGCTACTAAGAAAAAAGAAAGAGAACCAGTTGCCGCTGCTGCAGTTGTAAAAGATGATGAAGGAGGACTTATAGGTTGCCTCGCCAAATGGTGGTGGTTGTTGGCCTTGTTATTATTACTCCTATTCTTGCTCTATTTCTTAGGTTGTTTGGATGGTTGTGCTGGCAAAAAAGCTGCTGCTCCTGTAAAAGAGGAAACAACGCAAGTTGCTCCTACTCCAGAACCTGAACCAGAGCCAGAACCTGTCAAAACAGCAATTTGTCCAGGTGCAGGTGACTTAAAGTTCAGTACTGAATCTGACATTGCTAAGTACTTGGCTGACCCTGAAAGCACTTATCCAAAACGCTTTACTTTAGATGCTGTTACGTTTGGACGAAATAGTGCTCGATTGAGTAGCAAAGCCAAAAAAGCTTTGGATGACTTAGCGGTTTGTATGAAAGGCTGTGATAAGGTAAGCGTTGATATTTACGGCCACATCACAGATAGAGAAACCAGTACTTATCGTGGTAATAAAGAAATCT
>JAHDEQ010000273.1 GCA_020628755.1 Saprospiraceae bacterium | reverse complement strand
AAAATAGACCATTATGGCAAATGATAAATTGAAAGCACTCGAAAAAGAATTCAAGCAAGCACAAAAAGATTGTAAAAAAGCACGCAAAGAAGCCGACCGCTTAAAGGCGCGCTACAAAAAGAAAAAGAAAAAACTCAAAGCCTTACACAAAGTCAAAAAAGCGGCCAAGCAGCTACAAGAAAAACAATGTGCCAAATGCACAAAAGCTAAAAAGGCTTTAGAAAAATTGCAAGAGAAGTCAAAAGAGGGTTCTAAAAAAGTAACCACCAAAAAGGTGACTTCTAAAACCTCGGCACAAAAGAAAAAAGCCAAGCAAAAAAGTATTTTGACCAAAGCAGTTAAAGCCAAAAAAACGGCCATGAAAAATACGAAAGAAAAGGCTGCTTCAAAAAAGACTATCAAAGCTACTTCAGCAAAAGTAACGACTCCTAAAGTTACGACGGTCAAGAAGATAGCGGATAAAAAAGTAGTAGCTACTACTCCAAAGCCAACTCCAACTCCAACTCCAACAGCTACTCGTAGAACGACAATTAAGAAAACTACAAGTACTCCAAAACCTACTCCGACTCCCCGAAGAACAACGACTCGTGCTACAGGGAAGCCCGACAATTTGAAATTGGTTGAAGGAATTGGGCCTAAAATAGAGCAAATATTAAAGGATGCTGGAGTTGATACTTTCGTAAAGTTATCAAGAAGAAAGCCTGAATCTATCAAAAAAATTCTATTAGATGCAGGGCCACGCTATCGTATGCACAACCCCGAAACTTGGCCAGAACAGGCAGGCATGGCGGCAAAAGGTGATATGGAAGGCTTGAAAAAATGGCAAGATGAGCTAAAAGGCGGCCGAAAGGTATAAAAAGTTAATTTTCAAGAGCAAGTATCTTAAATTCTTGCTCTTGAAAAGTTTAAGGATTGAACAATTCATCTAAATAAGCTTGACGTGTAGAAGCATTATAGCGATCAATACAATTCGAATTTCCACTACGCATAAGGCTGATACAAAAACCATCAGAATCTGCTCTATCATCATGTTCACGAAACAAATAACAATGGCCCAGTTCGTGAAAAATAATAAGTTCTTTCTGAAATTCAGATGTATTTGCCCAAATATAATCGTCAATCACAAGTTGATTGGCATGATTGGAAAAGTAGTTGCACAAGCCACCTACATGTTCCTGCGTTATAGGCTCGATAGTGGCAGTGATACCACGTTCGATAAGGTCGATTTCTTGACCGTGTCGAAGCCCTTCTTCTTCAAAACGTTCAAAATAAACCCATAATTTTTGGTCAACATTAGGGTATTCTTTTTGGTCAAGCTCCAAAGGTTCATCTTGCTGACAAGCATTGAACAAAAAGAACAAGCTCGCTCCCAGTATTAATATGAACAATAAACGCTGCATAGATAAGTTTATATATTCTGACGAAATCAATAATCGTTTTCGTATAAATTTAGAGCAAAATATTCGCCAAAGAAAAGGGGAAAACAAAAATTTACTTTGACCGAACCCTAAAATTAGGTTTCTTCAATAAATTTGACAAGATGTTGAGCGATTTCTTCTCCCTTGTCTTCTTGCAAAAAGTGTCCACCTCCTGCAATAATATGATGTTTTTGACCTTTTGCGCCAGGCACTATTTTTTGAAAAATCTTTTCCATCCCCTTCATGATAGGGTCGCTATCGCTAAACAAAGTCAAAAAAGGTTTTTGCCACTGCGCCAATTTAACCCAAGCAGCACGATTGGCTTCAGTCTGCGGATGGTCAGAACTTATCGGTACAAGAGAAGGAAAAATTTTGGCACCAGCCATATATTCAGCACTAGGAAAAGGTGCATTGTAGCCCGCCAATATTTCAGGGCTAAGTTCGTTTACCGTAGCTTTTTGAATGATTTTGGGAACATTGAGAACAGGGACAGTTCGGCTGTATTCACGCCATTTCATAAAAGCCTCGTTGGGAGCAACATCGCCTGTTGGCAAAATTGTATTGGCAGCCACAATTCGGGCAAATCGCTGCGGATTGTCTGCGGCAATCCGCAAACCTAACAATCCGCCCCAATCCTGACAAAAAAGATTAATCTTATTCAAATCCAATTTTTCAATAAAGGTAGTCAACCAATTCAAATGGTTTTGATAAGTATAATCCGATTGTTCTGTAGGTTTATCGGACTTTCCAAAACCAATCAAATCAGGCGCAATAACCCTAAGGCCCGCTTCTGTCAAAACAGGAATCATAGTGCGATACAAATACGACCAACTTGGTTCGCCATGCAATAATAAAACAAGCTCTCCTTCGGGATGTCCTTCCTCTACATAATGCATACGCAAATCAGCATTGATTTGCAGATAGTTGGCATCAAATGGATAGCCTTCTAAGTTTTCAAAACAAGACTCAGGTGTGCGAATAGCAATCATTTTTCAGGCTTTTTTTTAGGTTTAACAAATTTATTGTCAAGACTTTCAAGGATACACTCCCAAAGATATTCATACGGCACAATTTCTATTTCTGTAGTTTGAGCAGAGAGTTCGGCAGGAAAAGCCTTTAGTTTTTCGTAGTACGATTGAGCTTTACGAATTGCGCCATTTTTATGAAAATGCGCTTCTATCAATTTGACTAACATTTTGATAAAACAATTGCTACGATATGAATCGTTTTTTCTAAGATACTTGTAGCAATATTGTTGCAGCGATTGAGTACGATTGATAACATCATCGTACTTTTCGGCTTGTAGCAAAAGCAGTACTTGAATCACCAAAATAGCAATATTATAACCTCGTTTATCCTTAGAATAGGTAGGTACTTCATTTAAAAATTTGTAATAACGAAATTTGTTTAGCTGCGGCTCTGATGTATTAGGAGTTATTTTACCAATTAAGATTAAATAGTGGATATAGGCTCTTGAAATTTCCCAAATTTCTTGCTCAACAGGAAATAGCTTATGGATGCCTTTTGTTATTTGTGCTTGAATCAGAATTTCATATGCTTTTTGATATTGCTTCGTGAACATACATATTTTGAGGTATCTTTCTAAGACAATGTACCAAGTTCTAGTTCCAGTTCTATAAAAGTTGAGACAACGTTGGATTACATTTTCAGCAGCAGTATAATTTTTTAAATAAATTTGAGCAAATAAAATTTTGAATAAAGCAAGAGAAATGAGTACTTCATTATTAATGGGCTTATTATCATCATTTAACTTTAACAGAGCATTATTACATATTTCAATTACTTTTTCATAGTCCTGAACAAGTTCATAGCGGTTAATTATAGTAGTATATGCAGGATAAAGAAATTTTTGATGCGAATACGTTTGGAGCATATTTTCTAATTGATTAGTGTCTTCAATTACATCGTTTAGTATATCTTTTTTTATAATACGAGTACCTGCATGATGCAAAGTGATTTTTTGAGAGCACTCTTCAGCAAATAGTTCTGCTTCGAGTAGTTTCATGTTTTTTTTAAGGAGATGGTTATAATACTCGTATTTCTTTTGGTTTTTTCCATAAGTCAATTCTTGTCTAAGTATTCTGGTTAGACTTATTATTATATCTGCAAATTCATATTTAATAGCTATTCTAATAGTTCTTTCAGCAAGTGATACACCTGTTTTTTTTGCGTTACGACCTATTAGCATATAGATCGCTCCTACATTTTTTTGACAGGTATAATATGCTTTTTTGTATTCTACAAATGTAGGACGACTGACATCTATAAAAAAGACTGTATTGAGCAGGCGCTGTTCGAGGACATATTGTAAATGTTTAAAGTTTTTGTTTTCGGGGGTGCTATCATATAAATCCTTTGCCGCATCCCTATCCGACTTATACCTGCCTTCTTGGATACCTGCATAAAGCTGATGCACCAAGCTATTGTAATTGCTTGGCTCACCTATGATTTCTATTCTTTGTACTTTATTTTTTGAGACAAAATGAACCAGTTCTTCTAATCGCTCGAACATACCAGTAGAAAAGTAAGACATAAGGGGTTGCAGAATGCAACTGTAAGTCCTTATGATCAATTGAAATAAACTTGGAAAATTATTAAAGAATTGGCAAAAATACCAAAACTAAATATAAGTAAAAATATACAAAATTAATTTGCTAATAAATTTATTTACAATTTTTTAGAATGTAAAAAAATCATTTTTTGTAAAAAAAAGACATAACAAAATGCGTGTTTTTGCTTACAAAACAGACTTGATAGTGCCATAAATTGGGTTGAAAATATTTTAACATTATTTAAATCATAATCAAAATGGCACTAATTGTAGCAATTCTTATCGCTCTCGGAGTTATTTCTTCTCCTGACCAAGTCACTGAAAACATTATTCAAGACAACCAAATTTTAATAGAACAAGAGATAATTAATCCTGATGAAATAGATTTGTAATTATTAGTAAAAATGATAAATTTATTTATTGTAAATAATTGATAAATAGTAATTTATTAAGAAAAATAATGATTTTTTATCAATAATTCTACTTGTAAAAAGCGATTCTTAGATTATTACAGGAATACTAAAATGTCGTTTCTTGCAAGTGAGCCTGATAAATTAAATACAATTGGAAAGGTTTCAATTTAAGAGTGTGAAGAAAATATCTTTTCAGTAAACCGCATTACATTGTAAATTTTAGTAAGAGGGCCAACAAAGCCATGTTTGACGA
>JAHDEQ010000272.1 GCA_020628755.1 Saprospiraceae bacterium | reverse complement strand
GCTACCAATGCTGCTTGTCTTCATATGGTAAATATAGTAGATGAGGAATGAATAAGGAATGAAGAATTAATTAAATGCCCAATTTAAAAATAGGAATTTTGTGCCAAGACAAGGCAAAAAACGTAGGCGATGCCTAGCATCGGTGTACCGATAGCCATCGGTATTTTAACGCAGTATTGGTGCAAAAGAACATAGAATAAATGGGTAGTTAATTATTTTTTCATTCCTAATAATAAGAATTTTCAACATTATTTCTAAATCGCTGAAAAAAAAAGCCCATAAGCATTTGCTTATGAGCTTTGGAGTGACTCCGGCAGGACTCGAACCTGCAACCTCCTGAGCCGTAATCAGGTACTCTATCCAATTAAGCTACGGAGCCAATTTTTGAGGACGCAAATATAAGTATATTCAGTATAAACAAAAGTTTTTGGGGCAAAAAAGTTCCAAAAAAATATTTTTTTTCTTTCTTCTGCAATATTAAGCCTATAACTGAACAAATTCCATCTTTTTTTCATGTTTTAACCACACCTTTTTGTGCAAAACAATAAGGGAAACTAAATTTTTTTCATAGATTTACCAGCGATTTCTTACCCATGAATTTCTCATGAGCTTTCCTCAAGCGAAACTTAACATTCGCTTAATCTTAAACTTTCTCATTCATAACACACACTTACTACTTTTGCTCTAGTAATCCCCTAGACTTGACACAGGTTTGCATTTTCAAACTCTTTTTATAACCAAATAACTTTATTATGAGATTAGTATTTACCTTTTTGCTAATGATGTGTTGTACATTCTCATTGTTTGCACAAGACAATTTGAGTGCTATCAATGGTGTAATCATTGACGGCGAAACCAACGAAGGGCTAGTTGGAGCTACTGTAATGTTAGAAGGGACTGACTTTGGTACGATTACGGACTTGGACGGTTCGTTTACGCTCAATGCCGAAGTAGGAACTTATCAAATGTTGGTCACTTATGTGGGCTACGAAACCATGCGCCAAGAAGTCAATTTGACGGGCGGTGTCATGAATGCAGGTCAACTCAAAATGGGTTTAGATGCCATTGGCTTGAGCGAAGTCAATGTCATTGCTTCGGTTGCGGTTGATCGGAAAACGCCCGTTGCCGTTACTACACTGAAAGCCGAAGAAATTGAAGCCAAAGTTGGCAATCAAGAATTTCCTGAAGTTTTGCGTTCTACGCCTTCGGTTTATGTAACCAAAAGTGGAGGAGGTTTTGGTGATGCACGTATCAATTTACGTGGATTTGACCAAAGAAATACTGCGGTAATGATTAATGGTGTACCTGTAAATGATATGGAAAATGGTTGGGTCTATTGGTCTAACTGGGCAGGACTTTCAGAAGTAGCGAGTAGTTTTCAAGTACAACGTGGTTTGGGCGCATCTCGTTTGGCCGTACCATCAGTTGGTGGTTCGCTCAACATTGTTACCAATGCTGCGGAGATTTCACGCAAAGCAACCGTGCGTGTGGGAGTCGGAAACGATGGCTACCAAAAAGCAGGTTTGGTCTTGTCTTCTGGCTTGATGGACAATGGCTGGGCTGTTTCGGCACAGTTTACACATACCAGAGGAAATGGTTTTGTGGACGGAACACAGTTTAGAGCTTACTCTTATTTCCTTTCTACGAGCAAACGTTTTAATGATAAAAACACCATTTCTTTGACGGTTTTGGGGGCGCCTCAATGGCACCACCAAAGAACGATTAATAATTTTGATGACGTTTCGCTCTATACATATGCTTTTGAAAGAGGCATTCGTTTCAACAATCTTTGGGGTTCTAAAGATGGAGAAGAGTTTTCTTGGAGAAGAAATTTTTACCACAAACCAAAAGCATTTTTAAACCATTATTTGACGATTAATGACAAAATGGATTTGAAAACTTCGGTTTATGCATCTATTGGTCGTGGTGGTGGAACGGGCCCACGTGGTCGTATCAATTCTGAAAACAATGGTCGTATTTATGACTCTTCTAATTTGACTCGAAATCGTGAAGGGCAAGTCCTTTGGGATGACATTACTGCATGGAATGCAGGACAAGCTGTAAACACGGACATTTGGGGACAAAAAGAAGCCAATGATGATGGCCCTTTTGCAGGACAATACAGTACAACACGTAGCGGAGAAGGTTGGATTCGTCGTGCCTCTATGAACGAACACAATTGGTTTGGAGTTTTATCTACTTTAAATAACCAAGTCAATGAAAACTTCAACTGGAAAGTCGGTTTAGATGGTCGTTACTATGTAGGAGCGCACTATCGTAGAGTAGATGATTTATTGGGCAATGATGCTTACCTTTCTACTGCGAATGTCAACAATCCTGAAAATTATATTTCCAATCCAGAGGGAAGCATTGATGATGGCAACATCCTCAATTATCATAATGATGGCCGTGTGAGTTGGATGGGATTATTTACCGAGTTAGAATATTCTAAAAATGATTTTACGGCTTATTTGACTTTGTCTGGTTCAAATCAGGGTTTCCAACGTGTGGATTATTTCAACTATGAAGACAGCGACGAAGCACAGACTTCTGAAATGCAAAATTTCTTAGGTGGAGTTGCCAAAGCTGGTGTCAATTGGAATATTGGAAGCAAAGCCAATCTTTTTGCCAATGGAGGTTACATTTCTCGCCAACCGATTTTTGATAATGTTTTTGTAAACTTTAGAAATGACCTCAATCCTTTGGTTAAAAACCAAACGATTTATACTTACGAATTGGGTTATGGTTGGAGAAGCGACAACTTCCGTTTTAATGCCAATTTATACAATACATTTTGGTTAGATAGAGGTATCAACGACAATGTTCAAATCGTTGTTGACAACGAAGAGCGTGATTTGTTTGCCTCATTTTACTTAGACCAACATCACAGAGGATTAGAATTTGAAGGCGAGTATTCTTTGAGTCGTTATATTTCATTTAATGGTATGTTTAGTCTAGGCGATTGGAGATACATCAACGAAACAGAAGCGACGCTTTTTGACCTCGAAAACAATACCGAAGTTGAAGGTGGTAATATCAAAATTGATATTGACGATGAAAAAGTTGGTGATGCTGCTCAAACCACATTTAGCGTAGGAATGGCCGTTAAGCCAATTAGTGGCTTAACCATTCGAGTAGAAGGCAATCATGCAGCCAATTTGTATTCACAATTTGATATTTCAAATTTCGATATTTTTGAACAAGTTGACTCAGGTGAAGTTATTCCAACTTATGCACCTGTAAAATTACCTTCGTTTACTTTGTTGGATGCATCGGTTTCTTACAAGTTTAATATCGGCGACATTGGCGTAACCGCCAATGCCAATGTCTATAATATAATGGACACTAAGTACATTGCCGAAATGACGACTAACAATGCTGATTTTCCTGTTGGAAGCACTCAATTTTTAAGAGCCAATAAAGGATGGTATGGCTTTGGTCGTACTTGGAGCGCAGGTTTGAAATTCAATTTCTAAGGTACAATTGTTGGAGCGACTTTAGTCACTGTGAAAAAAAATAAATCTAATTTTCAGTAACCACCGACTTTAGTCGGTAGGTTCAATAAGTCAAAAAACGTATCGTATTTTAGGTTCAGCCGATTAAAATCGGCGAATACAAATCTTAAAATACATAATAAAATCTCGACTGCTACAAGGCAAAACCGCCTTGTAGCAGTCTTTTTTGTGAATTATTTTAACAACAATAAATTGACAAAATGAGTTTTTGTAATTTTTTTGTATAAATAAATGTGGATAAGTTAGGATGAGATTAATAATTTATTTACATTTGACGCAAAAGAATGATAAATAGTTATGAATAATGTTGTCACACAACGTTTTGTAAAATGCCTCAATAAACTCAAAGAAGATAAGGTCGTCAAGTCGAGTCGGCAATTTGCGATTTCTTTGGAGTATTTGCCTCAATCCTTGAGCGAAATCCTCAAAGGTCGCCGTGATGTTACGATTGAGCTGTTGCGCAAAGCTGTCCTCACCTATAAGATGAATCCTGTTTATATTTATACAGGTGAAGGGCCGATGTTTATGAGCGAAGAAGACCATAAGAGTTTTCGAGTGTTGACGATTGTGACGAGTACGCAAAACGACGAACGCATTGTTCATGTACCTATGCCAGCCCAAGCAGGTTATGCAGGCGATTCTGCTGACCCAACCTTTGTCCAAAATTTGCCAACTTATACTTTGCCCGACTACAAATATAAGGTTGGAACACATCGTTCTTTTGATGTACATGGCGACAGTATGGAACCCACACTTTTTGAAGGAGACAAGGTCGTTTGTTCCTACTTAGAACCTTCGCTTTGGGAAAGTGCCATCAAAGATAATTATGTGTATGTGATTGTGACACGAGGCGATGTATTGGTCAAACGTGTTTTTAACCGACTCAAAGACAAAAAACAGTTGGTGATGGTTTCGGATAATAATTTTTATGAACCTTATCCAATTGAATTGTCCGACATCAGAGAAATCTGGTATGTACGGGCTAAGATTAGCCCGTTCTTGCCTTCGCCTAGTAATATTCAGAATATTCTACAATCCGAAATGCGAGAATTGCAAGATTTGGTCAATAACCAAACCAAACTCATTAATAATTTGAACCTAACAATCGAACGATTGATAAAACATACAGAACAAAAATAATTT
>JAHDEQ010000271.1:1822-4666 GCA_020628755.1 Saprospiraceae bacterium | reverse complement strand
TATTTTTGAATGATTTTATCTCCTTTTTCCTCTGCTAAAATTCCCACCATCAAAGAAAAGAACGGCGGTTGCGAACGACTCAAAAAATAGGTGCGATTTCCGTTTGGAATAAAGCCAAAGGTATCAATCAAATAAGCAAAATTGCGTATCATATTTTCGATAATATCGACTTGGCCACTTACTTGCAAACCCAGCATCGTAAAATAACTATCCCAATAATATATTTCATTGAATCGCCCTCCTGGTACTATGTAGGGATGTGGCAAGGGAATAAGCGAGCTGCCCAAGCGAGCTGTGTCGGCTTTGCGTTGTAGGTGTTCCCACAAACTATTGATGTGTTCTTCAACACTTAAAGAAATATCACTTTTAAAATTAGAAGTCGGACTTTCAGGAATTTCAAAATGTTGTTCGACAAAAGTTTTTAAATCAAAATCTGAGTTTGATTTTTGATTTCTATATTTATTTAAAATTAAGGTCGGTTCAAAAAGCGGCGTTATATCCGAGATAGTTTTGCCATCTGCCCAAACACCACTTTGATGCATCTCGATAAATAATTCTTGAAAGACTTGGTCGGGTGCTAAGTACATTTTATAAGGTTTTCATACAGCGTTTTCCGCCACAAAGAAATATCGGACAAATTCTCCCAAGAGAAGCGACTATATCACAGACTTTAGTCTGTGATACTTGCCATTTTCAGAGAACCGAATATCTAGTTGCTCTGCATTCAGATCTATATAGAGTTCTGCTTTGTCCATATTGTTTTCCCAAACAATATGAAGGATATGATTTGGCGTTTCCTGCAAATTAAATGTTCCATCAAAAGCAGGATGCGTATTTCTAAAGACCATCAATTCTTTAAGTTTTTGAATCAACGGTCGTTCTAAATGAGCATTAATTTCCTCTATATTATAATAGTGTCGGTTGATGTCTCGGCCAACATTGGTTTTGGCGAGTAATTCCATATCGTTTTCGCCTGCAAACAATCCTACATAATACACTTGCGGAACGCCAGGTACAAAAAATTGAATGGCTCTCGCCATCAAATAAGCTTTTTCATCGCCTCCTAAAGCATCAAAATACGTGCAATTGACCTGATACAAATCCAAATTTGAGGCGGCTTCGCCTGTTGCTTTTAAACTATTGCCCTTGCTGTTGCGGTGCATTTGATTGACGATTTCGTCAAGAATTTCATCTTCAATCAAACCAGGTTTTCCATTTTTAGAACCGACATCAACGATACCAATTCCATCGTGTGTATCCAAAACGGTGATGGCATTTCTAGGACTTACGGCAAGCCATTTTTTAAGGCTTGTGGTATTTTTATTAAATAAAGTATCGAGTACTAAAACGGGCAAAGCGAAGTCATAAACATAATCTACTCGTTTGGCAATTTCGATTTGAGTTTGAAAATAAGAATGAATTTCAACCAAAACTTCGATACCTTTTGCCTTTGCTTTTTCGGATAATTGCCCAATAAATTCAAAAGTATCTTCTATCATAAATGAAGAAGTCCCAGGCTTTTTAATCGCATAACCTGCTGCATCTAATCGAATCATCGTCACGCCTCCTTTTTGGAAAACACTTAGAATATCTTCTAAATATTGTTTGCCCATTTCGCTACTGACATCAATATCAATTTGATTACTGGTAAAGGTCGTCCAAATGAGTTTAGTCGAACCATCCGCCAATTTGTACATGGTAAAAGGTAAGTTTGGGCGAGGGCGATATATTTTTAGAATTTCTTTTTCAGTTGCTCCTTTCGGAAAAACAGAATCAAAGCTCAAAAACAGAGAAGCATATTTAGATGCTTCTCCCTTCGCCAAGTAATCTTGAAATTGAACGGATTGTGCAGAAACATGATTGACAATCAAATCCGCCATAATATCAACTTCTGTACTTAACGATTTCAGGTCTTCCCAATTGCCCAATCGTGGGTCAATTTGTTGGTGATTAATGGGGTCAAAACCTGCATCTTCTCCATCAATTGGATAATAAAAGGGTAAGATATGAACGCCTCCAAAAAGTCCTTTGAGTTGGTTTTGAAAAAGGGCTTTTAGTTCTTTTATATTTTTACAAGCTAGTCGGTCAACGTAGGTTATTAATTGAATTTGATTTTTCATTATATCCTATATTTATATCACAGAGATTCACGGAGAACTCGCAGAGATTCACAGAGTTCTATTCTAAACTTGCTTTATTTACAGTTGTTAATTTTCTCAATATAAAAAATGCAATTAGGAGCATTCCCATCGGAATCAAGGTATAATAAAAGGCACTTGCTCCACCAACATTTTTAAATAAATAGCCAATCAAACGCGAACCCAATGTTCCACCCAAAGCGGAAAATATGATAATTAATCCCGTCATTGGACTATGCAATTTTTTAGGCAAGGCACTCAATACTACCGAATTGAGCATCGGATAAATGGGCGCAATAAAGAGTCCCACTAAAGGAAAGATAAATCCAATCATTGGAATATCACTAAAAGATTGTATTTCTATGGCTTCTCGATTGACGGCACTTGGCAATACAAAAACAACTAAAGTCATCGCTATGACCACGCAAACGCTCAAAATGACCGTCCACGAAAATCGCTCTGAAAGATAACCTGCCATGATGCGACCAACACCCAAAGCGATAGCCAAAATACTGGCCATCATAATGCTAATGTTTTCGGGCAATTGTAAAACCTTATCATTGAAGGTGGGCAGCCAAGTCATAATCCCTTGCTCAATCATGACAAACAAAAAGGCAGAAATTACAAAAACTAAGACGAGCAAACGTGTCATTAATAGAAACATTTGCTTAAAATCATCCGCTAGATTTGCACCAGGTATTTCATT
>JAHDEQ010000271.1:0-1722 GCA_020628755.1 Saprospiraceae bacterium | reverse complement strand
GCAATCAAAAAGGATACAATCGCAATTGGCATATCTTTGAATAACTCCAATAAACTCGCTTCTACTTCGTCAACTCCATATACTTTTTGAGCTTTTAGAATGACAATCCCAACCGAATTGAGCAAGATTGCAAACACAAAATAGTTGATAAATAAGGACAGTTTGATGGTTTTCATTTTGTTAAGTTTTAACCACAGAGTTAACAGAGCATCGCAGAGATAAATCTAAAATCATTGATTCATTCCTATTTGACTTTCTCTAGTTTGGAGTTTTTGGAGGATAAATTTTCCTACTTTTTCGCCTTGCTTTACGCCTTCATCTATCGCAGGGCGATAGTGAATACCGCCATACAAACGGCTTACAGCAGCTTCTTCTGATGCTTGTAAAAAAGAAGTGAAAGAACGAGTAGGCAAACCATATTTGTTTTCTACAGTATCGTCAAAAGCAAAATTGTCTCCATACAAATCCGTCAAAGTTATGGCAGCCGCACGTGAAATCACACTATGTCCACTTGTATATTCAGGAAAAGGTGGCGTTTGTAAAGCTGGCAACCACGACTCATCCAAATATTCATTGATAACCGTTTCGGGGCGAATCAAATTAGAACGATATTTTTCATCCCAACAACTGATAAAAGCATCGGCCAAAGCAATCGCAACTCTTGCATAAGCTTCGTTTGTTTGGAGTAAATTGGAGTTAGCTTTTTTAGTTGCTAATTCAGTAATGCCAATCCAATGCCCGCCTGGTGTGATTTTTTTGGTGGCAAACATCATGTGGCCTTTTACATTTTGAACATACGGATTGCAGTCCCAAAAACTAGCAATGGCCAATCGTTCCTTCTTATCTTCTCCTTTGAGGGCTTCGTAAACTTCCATCAATTCAGTAAAGAATTTACTGCCCTTGTCCATATCAAAGGGCGTCGGCGGAATCGGCACAAATTGCTGTGCTGAATCCAATACAAAAGGTCGAATCTCTCGCCAATGTGGTTCGATACCATCCATATAAGTCGGGGGCGTTGGTTTCCAACGGTCGGGGTCGTCATTGATGGTATATTTAGTAAAAGTTCGGGTTTCTTTATAATTATCAGCATTAGCCCAAGCCAAAATATGCTCTGCTACTTTGTAACTATAATCAATAGAGTTTTGATAAACATCGTTTGGCATATTGAGTTCATCAAATTCTGCTAACAATTCTTTTCTAAAATCTTCTATCTTTTGTTCTGAAAAAATCAATGCTTTGCCAACTATCAAAAAGGCATTGGTACTAGCCAAAGGCAAGCAATATTCTTTTCCCTCTTCTATTTTTGGAATGTTTTTAAAATCCGTCAATTGATTGGCCATCGACTTGTACGAAGGGTCGGCTTGCTGCATTATTTCATATGCAGCAATGCTCGGATAAGCATAAATTCTGCTGGCAACAGGCGGCGAAAAAATATCATGTACAATAACTTCTGTCAGCTTCTCCATCGAACGATGTAAAAAATCTGCCTTATTTGCATCCGTTTGAAAATTGGGATTGACTTGCTTACAACTTCCAAATCCAACAAGAATTAATAATAGTGTTAAAAAACGATTCATCTAAAATTTTATTTTTTCATCTTTTTTGTAAAAACGCACTAATATAATTGGTTTCCTTCTCTATTTTTATCAAAAGTGCAACAAAATATAGACAAGCAAATGTTTGTGTATTTTGTGCTTGCTTCTTTTTTGGTAAATTTACGGC
>JAHDEQ010000270.1 GCA_020628755.1 Saprospiraceae bacterium | reverse complement strand
AAGCTAGAACTAATGTTATCGAACAATTTGAAAAACACTAGAAGCGTATTGGGTTTTATCGTGTACAATGGCATAATACGTACCAACGGCTAAGTCTCCTAATGATGCTTCAAATATAGTAGTTTTTGAGGGAACTACCTCTTCCAATACCAATTGCCCCCGACTATCGTATATCGTTATACGACTGCCTGCCTCAAAACGCTTTGGTATTTCGATAGATATATCGCTCATTGTAGGATTGGGATATAAACTTAGTTCAAGTACTTCGGGATTTTCTTGTCTAAAATAAGGATTGATAAACATCAATTGATTAGACCCACATTGCAAGAGATTAAAAATTGCATTGAAGGTGCAGGTCGTATCGCTTGTGACACTTGTCATTTCAAAAATAAATGGTCCCTCTTGTACAGGTAAAACATTTAGAAAATTGCCAATAGCATTGGCAATGCTACCATTTTCATCATACCACTGAAAACTATATTGAGTACCTGGTTTTGGGTTTACAACAATTCCTTCGAGCTGTATGAGTTCGTCGTTACAACGAAAACAAGGCCCATTAATCAATACAAAAGTCGGTGCTTCTATATAAGTTATTTTAGATTTTAACTCTTCTTCTGGACAGCAATTATTATAAATTTCAACATAATAATTGCCTTCAATATCCGTAACGAAAAGTGGAGCATAGATAAAGGAAGCACTCCCGCCTTTGACAACATCCAGACCAATGGGTAAGCCATCTCGAAACCACCGAACCGTATAATTACAATTTGTTGTATCGGCATAAGTAGGCGAAAACTTAACATCCATTTCCACCACATAAGGATTGCAAGGACTCGGATGTTCGGCTGTAAATGAGATAAGCTCCAGCTCAGGATGCACAGGTACAAACATCTTGGAAGGTTGTACTGCACAACCATTGGCAAGCGAATCAAAGGGCGAAACGGTAAACCAATGGTCTTCATACAAACGGTTGGTATTGAAGCGGGTATTTTGTGTACCTACATCATTCATTTTTTCAAAATTTTCGCCATCAGTACTTTTCGACCAAAACCAGTCTGTATCTAATGCGGTACATTTTTTTTCAAACAAGAGCGTGGCATCGCCGCTGTAGCACAAGGGCAAGTCTCTGTCATAAAAAAAGGATAAATTACCTATTGGCGCATTGAGTTTTTGTACTATAATATCGGATTCAAATTGTTGTTCGCCACAGACATCGGTTAATGTTGCATAATAATTAAAGGTTACATCGCAACGATTATCGTTTTTAGAAAAAACCAAATCAGATGGTTGCAATGTTAGTTCGGTAGCACCTTGTACTGGCCCTCTGGGCCCTTCCCACTTTATCGTATAATCGCTACCTTGGCTAAGCAAATTAACTTGGAGTTCTTGAGGTGTAACAGGGATAGAATCGTAACACAAAAGTTGTTTGTCTAAATTGATTTCTGCTTCAATTTGATTGAAAAAATGTATGGTGACGGGATTGGTTGTGTAGGTATTGGTGCAGCTGCCGTCTGCACCACCCGTTTGGAGTTCGGCATAGACGCACACATCGCCATTGTGATATTGGGGCGAGAGCAAAAGTGGCTGACATTGGTTACTTATTTGGAAAGGGTCGCCCCAATTTCCGTTTAGGCAAGGTGCATCTTGTACAAACCATTTGATGGATTGGACATCGCAAAAACTGGTACAACCCAATAAGGGAATTTCTATTTTATCTAAAGTTTTACAATAATCTTTTGGCTCGACAAGAACTTGCTTGCAACAAAGCGTCGTCAACTGTGCAGGATATACACAACTAAAGGGCGTAGGCGTTGTGCCTTCAAATAGAAGTTCTATTGGAACAAAATTGGGATAAGGACAAGCCGCAACTTGTACTGTACCATTTATGGTAAGCAGATTGCTCGACCACAAAGTATCTACATCTATAAAAACGATGTTTTCTAAATCAGTATTTATTTGGAAGGTTCCGATGATACAATCATTTTCCAGATATTCAGTTGCATCTATAACAATCGAAAAACTAAGTGAGTTGGCATCGTTGGGCAGACATTGCGTAGCAATGTCTTGAATTTCTAGCTCCAAGCAATTAGGATTAAAATCAAAGGCTTTACTTTCAAATCCAACTAAACTTAAACAGATAAAAAGTATATAAATCATTGGTTTTTTCATGGCTAAAATTTTTTGTCACAAGGAATGACCGTTCTAAAAGTAGTATATTCACATCCTGCTGTCAAATCAACAACCTCAAAGACATAATTGGAACCCGTAGGCGGCGGTGTATGCGTAATAAATGCTACATCTTCGGCATACAAAACGCCATCTACATACCATTTGAGGCTAAAATCATTTTGCTGACAATCTGTAAATACACGACCCTCAAGGGTGATTTCTTCACCCAAACAAGCACATCTGTTGGGTTCTAAAGGACACCTAATTAATGCTAAAGGTTGACAATCGAGTATAAACATCCGATCGGATTCGTAGGTTGAGCATTCATCGGTGGTTTCAAACCAAAATAGTTTGGTTTCATTTAAAAAAGTAGAGTAAGAGGCTCCTTCTCCAACGGGTGCGCCATTGCAAAACCACTCGTAAGAGTGGTCAGCATCAGGATTGGCCACTTCTAACTCTGCAAAGGTTTCATCGCAAAACATATTGTCTGTTTCAATTGAATTATTTGAAGTAGGCTCTTTTAGCTCAAAGGCAATCCAATTGCTACTACAATCCTCACAAGGGCTTCCGCTACCCGTAGGTGAACAACGCACTCGATAGTAAATACGGTTGGCCTCATCGGGAAAATCTTCGTTGGGTAGTATATTGGTGTTTTGGATGCTATTGGTACGAGCTAGGTAAGTCCAATTTTGGGTATCAAAAGAATACTCCCAAGTTAGCGCACAATTTTTAAAAGAATCTATAGGCGCAGCCCGCATCGTAAAGGCTGAATTGAGACAGACCTCGTAAAGCGAAAGGGTATCATTGGATTGTAGCAGCGTAATGAGGTTTTCGGTAGAGTCAACTATGATTTGGCCACAATTGGGCTTTTCGTGTTCAGTTAGGCAAAGTTCTGGAGAAGCAATGCTGCCACAAGGATGGTCTATTTCTACTCGAAAACAGGCCTCATCTAATGCTCCATTGATAAAAGGACTGGGGTCATACTCAAAATATTTTTGATTAACATCCATAAGCTCATTGTTCAGAAACCACTGAATAGTGGTTTCTTGACCTGGACTATCTAAGAAAGACCCTCCTGCCTCATAGCGAACAAAAAGAGTAGAGTCATTTCCTTCACAAATATCGTCAGATGCTTCAACTTTTATTTCTAAATATTCTAATGGACAACAAATTCTCAAGGTATAAGATTCACTTTGATAGCTGCACAAAGTATTGTCATTTTCATCTATAATACTGGCAACGGCATAAAAGGTACGATTTACAAAACCCCTAGAACCTAGTCCACATAGATGTGTCAAAACTTCGCTCGGAACGGTAAAATTGAATCCTGAAAAAGGTACAGGAGGCAGTGCAACCTGTGCAGAACTCCCTTCGTCAATATAATACCATTCTATTTCAACATCAGGAAGGGAAGTGGTAATATCAGTACCATTTTGCAAAAGCGAAAAATGAGCAGGTTCGCCACTTATAATGCTAGTCAAAGCGTTATTTTGATAAGGATAATCTCGAATAACCAAATCCAAATTGCCTAGGTCTATACCTAAGCCAGCTTGAGAGGAGGCGTAATTGCTCATATTGCCAACTTGTGGATTGCTGCTAGGCAGCAATTCAAATCCGCCATTGGAGGTATTGATAATGCCTTTGCTTTCAAAATTGGATTGGTCAGGAATAAAAGCAATATTGGTATTGTCTCCATTTTCGATTCCTTCGTCAAAATTCCAATACAAAATTAGTCTTTCTTCACTTCCCACAAGAGTACAGTTTTTACTCTTTATGATTTCTTCTTGTGTTTTGGGAACGGACCAGAATCGGATTTCGTCCATACGACCTTTCCAATCCAAGTCATTATTATTATCGTTAAATTGACTTCCAACACGTAGGGCATACACTTGAAATAAGAGACTGACTTCAATACTCCAAACTTCATTACAATCTATATAAAGTATTAGATTTTGATTGTTTTTGACTAAAGCTAAATGATGCCAATTTTGAGTATTGAAGTTAATTGTAGGAATAGCTTCTTGTAATAAACCAAGTGGCGAGTTCCAACGAATATTGAGCACGCCGCCACACAATCCGATTTCAAACTGAGTGCTTTGGCCTCCAGCCAAAGCAAACAAAGCTCGAAAGTTTTGTTGGCAGTCTTGATTGCTTGAATTTTCGGCAGATAAGAACCACATTTCATGCGTAAAGCTACTGTTGCCGACAGGTAGATAAGTGGTTAAATAGTCATTGTTTCCATCAAAATCTAAACAAAGATTTTGACTCTTTGCTGTGCCAATACAGATAAAAAGCCACAGCGAAAGGTAGATGGTTAATTTTTGCATTTGGAGTGTTTTTAGTTTTACAAAGCTAAATTTTAAACACTCAAAATTGGGTTGTTTTTAATGTATTGTATTTTTATATAATACTAAGACGACTTGAAAAGGGATTTCGTCCACTGGACTTTTGCAAACTAGCTGTCAAAATGGGAAGATTTTAAAAAAAAGGGCAGTCAAAAGACTGCCCTTGCATTAGAGTTTGCTGTGGTACTGCCGACGGG
>JAHDEQ010000269.1 GCA_020628755.1 Saprospiraceae bacterium | reverse complement strand
AACAAAGCCATCGGACTCAATTTTGCAGATATTTTTGCAATTTGGGGCTTGTATAGTGCAACGCCCAAAGGCGTTTTTATCCCAGGTTTGGAGTATGCAGGTGTTGTAGAAAAAGTAGGAAAGGATGTAAAACAGCTTAAAGTAGGCGACCAAATTATGGGTGTAACTCGATTTGGAGCTTACACTTCCCACTTGAATATCGATGCACGTTATGCGATTCCCTTGCCGAAAGGGTGGACTTTTGAAGAAGGAGCTTCTTACTTGGTTCAAGTATTAACGGCGTATTATGCCTTGAAATATTTGGCTAATATTCAGAAGGGACAAACGGTTTTGATACATTCGGCGGCAGGAGGTGTTGGTATTTGGGCGAATCGTATTGCGAAGCAATACGATTGTTACACCATTGGCAGCATTGGTTCATCCAACAAAATAGATTTTCTACAAAAAGAAGGGTATAACGAAACTATTGTTCGAGATAAAAAGACTTTTGAATCCAAATTACGGCAAGCACTTGGAGAACGAGAACTCAATATCATCATGGAATGTATTGGTGGAAAGATTTTTGAAATTGGTTACGATGTGATGGCACCACAAGGTCGGATGGTCATTTACGGTTCGGCTCGTTATGCGAGTCCTGGCAATAGACCCAATTATTTGAAGTTGTTGTATCAGTTTTTTACCCGACCAAAAGTTGACCCGCAAGCCATGACCGATGTCAATAAATCTTTGATGGGTTTTAACTTGATTTGGCTTTACGAAAAAGCCGAATTGATGCACGAAATTCTAAGAGAATTACAAGAATTGGATTTAGGAAAACCGCATGTAGGACACACTTTTGATTTTAAAGACTTACCTGACGCTGTTCGAAAATTTCAAACAGGACAGACGATAGGGAAGGTTGTGGTGAAGGTAGATTAAATACAAGTAATCCGTTAAAAAGATAGAAAGATTTGAGTTTTTACTTACTTAGGCTTATCTTATAAAAAAGTATTTTAATTATGACAATGGAAAGTCTTAAGGAGGCAGTTCAAAAACTTAGTACACAAGAACGAATTTTATTTGTTCAATATGTACTTGATACTATTGCCGCTGACACAGCCGCCGACGCCCCTTTATCAGAAGAATGGTTACAGGAGCTGGAAGAAAGAAAAAAAATGTATGAGAATGGAGAATTAAAAACTCGTTCTTGGGCAGCGATTAAAGATCGCTTAATCCAAAATAATAGATGAAAACTTATCGTTTGGAGTTTCTTCCTATTGCTGAGGATGAAGTAGATGATGCTGTCAATTATTATGCAACACTCAAGACCAATTTGAGTGCTGAGTTTATACTCGATTTAGATACCCAACTCAATTATTTGTCTGAAAATCCAAAGCTTTTTGCTAAAGTGAAAGAAGAAATGCGAAAAGCACCCTTAAAGAGATTTCCTTATAATATTATATACGAAATTTTAGAACCTGATGTTATTTTGATACTAGCAATTGCACATCAAAAGCAAAATCCTAGTCGTTGGATTAACAGATGAATTTTAACTTGTAACGACCTTCCTCCCTTCCTTCGTTATCCAATCACTCCACGAACCCGCATACAAAATCGGCATTTCCATTCCTGCGTGGCGCATCGCCAATATATTGTGGCAAGCTGTTACGCCAGAACCACAGTAAACAATACAAGATTCGGGCGATTGACCATCCAATAATTTTTCAAAACGATTTTGGAGTTCTTTTTTAGAAAGAAAATTTTTGTCTTTATCCCAATTTTCGGTAAAAGGCGCAGAGATAGCAGTGGCAATATGGCCTGCTATGGGATCGATGGGTTCGTGTTCGCCACGATAACGTTCGGCTGCACGAGCATCTAAAATCAAGTATTCTTCACTTTCAATTGCTTTTTCTACGAAAGTAGCATCTACAACAATTCCTTTTTGAGGATTGGCTTTAAATTGACGAGCTGTGGCCTGTGTGATTTCATCGGTTAAAGGATGATTTTGAGCCTGCCAAGCTTGAATCCCTCCTTCTAAAACGGCAACTTTTTCGTGTCCGAGCCATTGCAGCATCCACCAAAGGCGGGAAGCTATCGCTCCGCCTTTGTCATCGTAACAAACGACTTGAGTATCAGCATCAATTCCCCAACGAGACAATTGTTTGGAAAAAGTATCTACTTTAGGTAGAGGATGTCGTCCTGTTGTACCAGGAATAATTTCGCCTGACAAATCCTCGTCCAAATGAGCATATACTGCATTGGGTAGGTGTGCTTCTTGGTAGGCTTCTTGTCCTGCAAATGTATCGGCAAGACTAAATCGGCAATCGACAATAACCAACTTGTCGGAATCTAAAATTCCAACAAGTTGGTCTGGAGTAATCAAGGTTTTAAACATGGTGTGTTTTTCTGCAAGTTAAAAACTTGTTTAATAGTTTCGTTGAAATAGAATACTTCAACAAGCGTTTTTATTAAAAATTTGGACTTGCATTCTTACATCGAGCGTCCGCCCATTTCTGAGATATAAATATCGTTGATGAAATTGAAAAACTGCTCAATAGAATTTTGTTGTTTATTGGTAAAATTGAATTTTAGATTACCTGCACTTACATTGCCATTGATGGTTTTGTCAGCCGTAAAAAGAATACTTTCAAAGGTATCTTTACTCATTTTCATCATCTTGTTGCTCGTAAAGTCCGAAGGCATTCCGAGGGCTTCAACGGCATTTAGTGTTTGCGGAATATCCCAAAAGAAAGTAGTCGCACTATTCATCAATGTTTTGCAATGCGATTTTTTCATACGTTGTTTTTTGGGATAACCTGAACTTAGGCGATTGCTCACTAAATCACGGTCATTAGTAAACAACATTACACCATCGTTTAATGCCATAAATATATCCATCGGCAACTCTTCAGAATTGATTTTGAAGTATTTGCCTATTGCTTGGAGCGTCCCAAATTGTTCGCCCAAGCGAACAAATTTCATCATATCATTTTTGTTGCCATAAGACATCGCCATCGTAAATTCAGGCAAGGTTTGTTTGACCATTTTGGTGACTTCTTTTTGATTAAAATCGTCGTCATATTCGTAAGTAGTCATTTCTTTTTCAAACTCATTCATACCCGTAACCGCAAAAACCATATCACCTTTTATCAAGTTATAAATGGCTTCTTCGTCAATAAAAATCCCTAAAATATCCAAACCTGAACCAGCCATTTCGCCAACAAAAGGAATATCTCCGAGCATATCATAGACCATTGCTTTGGTTGCCTCGACCGAATTTTCGACACCATAATTCATCGAAAAATAGCCCATCATATCCCTGCCTTTGATGTATTTGTGGAGTTTTTTATTCATTTTAAAATCAGACATTGCGCCTTTCCACATTTTGGCTAAGTTGGGGTTCATATAGGTTTTGGTAGCCATGTCCATGACTCCCTTATTGAAATTCATAGCCATCGAAATATATGTACCATCGTACATACTCATCAATTGTTCATAAGCCATATCCAAACCATAGGCAGCTAATTCTTCAGGCATTGCATTTTCAGAATTGAGTTTTTGAATATATTCATAATCCATCCAAATGTGCATATCGCTCGTTTTGTTGTCGGCAACAAAGCGGGCATCACCTTTGATATTGTTGTCGGGCATTTGCATGGCACGATTCATATAGTCTAAAATGCTAACCTGATTTAAACTATCCGATTCATTAAATTCTTCATCGCTATATTCTTCAAATTCATATTCTACATTGCCGCTTAGCATCATACCGATGTTGTTGTTCCAAGCAATTTTGCCACCTGGAGTGTCGAGGTACTGAAAACCATCAGCAGATTTAAGCGCAGCCCCAAATCCCATATCGTCGTCGGTGGCTTGCGATTTGAAAAAATCGCTTGCTTTTTGGGCATCGTTTATTTTAAAAATATAAGAAAAGAAAGAACCTTCATCGTTCATATCCATAACCATATAAGAATTGGACATAAAGTCCATTCCATATTCAGAAGGCGAAGCAATAGCAGCTTGCATATCTTCCATAGCCATTGGGTTGATCATTGCGGACATACCACCCAACATATCTTGAAAAAAGCTCAGTTGTGTCAACTGTTCAATGCTCACTTTTTTGTTGAGGTGGTTGGGATTCATACTCATCACCATAGTTGCATTTTGAGGAATATAATCTATTGGCGATTGAGCAATACTTACTATTGAAAATGCAAAAGCGAATAAGAAGGCTAAGAGTTTTGTTTTAATTTTCATGATTTTATAGTTGGTTGATTTTTATAATCGGTAAATTTATGACTATGGAACAAAAATAAGTTTAAATGTAAAATTGTCCGTAATAGCGACTTTAGTCGCTGAAAATCTAGGATGGCAGCTAAAGCAGCCTCTACATTGGTTTAAATGATTTTTGTTACACGGTATTTATTAATAATCTATTTCGTTTGCAATGCTTGTTTCGCCCTTCATGATTTCGGCAAAATTGGTTTTTAGCATGACGGCTTTTTTACTCGAAGAAACATTGGCTTTTTCATTGCTTTGGTTTTTGATGGCATTAGGAAAACGATAGATACCCACCAAACGTGAACTTTCGAGGAAAAACTGTTCCATAAAACCAAGTTGGTTATACAATTCTTTGTCGATGGGATAGTCAAAAAGGCGACTAAATTTACCATTTTGAAAGCTAAAATTATCTTTTATTACTGGAGTACGAGCAACTGGGTTTTTCTTGCTCATTTCTT
>JAHDEQ010000268.1 GCA_020628755.1 Saprospiraceae bacterium | reverse complement strand
CTGCTATTTGTTATGAATCCATTTATGGCGAATATTGTACAGACTATATCAAAAAGGGTGCGAATGCCATTTTTGTTATGACTAATGACGGTTGGTGGGACAATACGGCGGGACATCGGCAACACATGTTTTTTTCGAGATTGCGCGCCATCGAAACGCGCCGACCTGTGGCGCGTTCTGCAAATAGCGGGATTTCTTGTTTTATCAATCAAAGAGGTGATATTTTACAAGCTACAAAATACGAAACTGAGGATGCCATCAAAGGCAAAATCTTAATGAATGGCAAAATCACTTTTTATACCGTTTGGGGAGATTTGATTGCCCGAATTGCCTTTTTTATTAGCATCCTTATGATTTTAAATACTTTTGTAAAAGGAAGAATGCAGAAATAAGTTGTGCTCATGTGTTCGAGCCTGTCTATGGACAGGTAGATATTCACGTGCTCACGTTGCAATCATGACGCAGGTACATGAACACTCGAACACGTGAATACATGAACACCTTATTATGAACATCAAAGAAACTTTACAAGGCGAACGTTCCAAAGAAACTTGGGAAAAAGTGGCTCGCTATGTCGGCAGCTCTAGCGAACGCTTTGGGGATTTGCTAGATGTTTTTTTGAGTGATGACCCTAAAATGAATGTTTGGGCTGGGCAAACGGTAAGTTATTGTGCCGATCGTTATCCTATAATTGTTATTCCTTATTATAAACGCTTGCTGACTCACCTTCAAAAACCAAAACTCCACGCTGCTGTCAAACGCAACGTAGTCCGCATCTTACAAGAGGCGGACTTGCCCGAAGATTTACTCGGATTGGCGGCCGAATTGTGCTTTACTTACCTCGATGATCCGAAAGAAACGATTGCTGTACGGGTATTTTCAATGTCGGTATGTTATAATATCTGTGTAAAAGAACCCGAACTCGCTCCCGAACTCAAGGCTATTCTCGAAGACCATATTCCACATGGTAGTACTGGATTTAAAAATAGAGGAAAGAAAATCTTGAAAAAATTGAATCATTTGATGGCATAAAAAAACTCCGCTACTTAACGCAACGGAGCTTACCTAAGATGCAATCCTAGGCTTATGGGATATTTACACGTCTTTTGGAATTGCAAAAAGGATTCCAATTTCTTTTAATACGTATGCACAAATCGTTATTTTTTAATATTATGGACAAAATTAATGTTAAAATCCCTTATATAAAAATTGTTTTTAATGTGTAATAAAAAAAAGGGTTCTTGTCTTAACATACAAGCCCCCCTTTTCTATTCGTTTTTTTGAGTTTACAAGCGTAAATCTTCTATATAAATATCAGGATATTTTGAAGCATCAAAGTTGAAATGCCCTTTCTGAAATTGAGCTGCTGTATCAAAATTAAGCAATTCGAGTGTATAGCGCGAGCCATCTTTCGAGAAAGCCTTGACAGATTTGATGGCATTGGCTTTTTTATCCACCATCATACGCATTTTGAACAAGTCTGATTCTCGATCAACTGGTTTGAATTCAATTTGTTGCATGACTGTTCCATCTTTGGAATATTCATCAGCCAAAACATATATAAATTCACCATTTTCGTACATATCGAGTACTTTTTGAGGCGTAAGAAATTCGTCTTCTTCCATCAATTCTTCGGCATCATTGATTTGCACTTCGTTGTTGTTGGGTAGGTGAAACCAAAGGGTTTCGCCATCAGAAATAATAGATTGTTCGGGCAAATCTAGGCGATACTTATTGTCCATTTGTGCCATTGTCCCTTTTTGAACAATTTTATCTTCTTCTGGAATTTCAATTGTCAAAGCAAATTCGGCTTGCATAGCTGACAAGCCATCGTATTTGGTTTTGAGTCGTTCTAATACGACTTTTGCTTCGGGGTCTGAATCAGGGGCCTGTGTAAAATCTTGTGCTACAAGATTTACACTCCACAATAGAAGGATATACAACGCTATCTTTTTCATATCTTTTTGGATTTATTTCTACTAAAACGTTTTCAACACAAAAATATTGATTTTAGAACAAAAGGAGGCCGTTAAAGTTTGTTTAAAACGTATTCACGTTTTCAAGTATTCACGTGTTCACGTGTTCACGTGTTCACGTTCAATTAGCAACATGAACACATGAATACACTTGATACGCGAACACGCCAAGCATAATAAAAAAAGCCCTCCTGACATTATCAAGAGGGCTTTTTTTATTATGCTTGGCTTCTAGGCTTCCGTTGACCGCACCAGCAGTTGAAAACCATTGCCATGAATATTGACAATTTCAATATTAGCGTCTCGTTTGAGGTATTTTCGGAGTTTGGTAACAAACACATCCATAGAGCGCGCCGTAAAATAATTGTCTTCATTCCAAATCTTAGTCAGAGCTTCGGAACGAGGCAAAATATCGTTCATATAAAGGCAAAACATACGCAAGAGTTGCGCCTCTTTGGGCGACAACTTATCTTTTTCTTGTTCGCCGTCCTCGCCATTATAGGTCAAAATACGCAAAGGATAGTTAAAATGATATTTGCCTATTTCAAATTCTTTTATTTCTTCGTTCGGATCAGGTTTGGATTGACTGCGCTTCATAATCGCTTGAATGCGGTAGAGCAACTCTTCTGAGTTAAAGGGTTTGCTAATGTAGTCATCTGCACCTATTTTAAATCCTTGCAAGACATCCTCCTTCATCGTTTTGGCGGTCAAAAAGATGATAGGAACTTCTGAATCTTTTTCACGAATATCTTTAGCTAGGGTAAATCCGTCTTTTTTGGGCATCATCACGTCAAAGATGCACAGGTCAAACTTCTCTTTTCGATACGCCTCCAAACCAGCAACGCCGTCTGTAGCTAGCTTTACATCATAGTCGTTCATTTCGAGATAAGAACGTAAAACGTCTCCAAAATTCGGATCGTCTTCTACTAATAAAATCTTTTGATTCATTATAGATATTAGTTTATCGGTTATGCTTTGCTGTTTTTCTGAAATTGAGTGAGGGTGAAGTATATTTGTTCGATTTACTAAACGAGAAAAAATAGTTCAAGTTGCGAAAAACATATCTTTATGATATTAACACTTGTAAGTAAGTCAATATTGTTAAAATGTTAAAATTTCTTTGAAGTTTTTTTGTAAAAAACGCTAATGCGGATGCTGAAAGGGTAAAAAGATGATAAAACTACTTCCTTTGCCAAGCTCACTTTTTACATCAATGCTTCCGTTGTGAGCCGTTATCATGACTTTTACGTAGCTAAGTCCCAGTCCGAAGCCTTTGACATCGTGCAAATTGCCCGTGTGTACTCGATAAAATTTATCAAAAATATGTTTGAGTGCTTCGCGAGACATTCCGATACCATTGTCTTTGATAGTCATTTCGATACCATTCGGAAAATTTCGAGTACTAACAACGATTTCGGGTTTTTCGGGGGTGTATTTGTTTGCATTGTCCAATAAATTGTGGACAATGTTGGAGATGTGCGTCACGTCTCCTTGTATAGTTGATTTATCAGCATCTAAATTGGCCCGTACAATACCTCCTTTTTTCTCGACTTGGAGATTGGTATGCTTGACAGCTTGATTTATGATTTCGTGTAAGTCAATTGTCGTAATATTCAGTTTGAAATTTTCTTTATCAATTTGAGCCATTTGGAGTACTTTTTCGACTTGGCTCAACATTCGTTTGTTTTCTTGTTTGATGATATCAGCAAAACGATTGACTTTGCTCGGATTACCCGAAATCATTGGACTCGTGATGGAATCTGCCGCCAATGAAATGGTGGCGATTGGGGTTTTGAATTCGTGGGTCATATTATTAATAAAATCGGTCTTCATCTCACCCAATTTCTTCTGTCTAAAGATAATTTGAACAGAATATACAAAGCAAAATAGAATAATACCCGTAAAAATCAAGGAAAGCAAAATGGTTTTCCAAGCCGATTTCCAAATCGCACTCGTCAAGGTGGGAAAATACATGGATAAATAGCCTGGCGAACGCACAGCACTCGAAAACAAAGGCACTCGAAAATTGCTATTGAGCAATTTGTCATCTTGAGCCGCAATGCCTTGTCCTCCAAAATCATTGATTAAATAATGTCCATCTTTGATGACAAATCCCCGTTTTTTGTTAGAAAATATACCATAATCATAGTTGAGATCAATACCAACTTCTTCAAATTTTTCACGAATAATACGTTCTAAAAGCTCAATTTTGGGTAAGCGTTCTTCGAGCGAAACCGAGTTGAGAAAGAGCTTGGTGCGATTGACTTTAAGCATCCGATAGGTTTGCTCTGCTTTTTCTTGACGTTGCCGAATGCAATTGCTGCATTGGCAGGTTTCGTCTTCATGCAAAGAAGCCATAATTTCTTCTTTGCTAATGGAAACATCAGAATTTTCTCCGATAGACATTTCCAAACTGACCTCTTGATAAATAGACTGAAAGTCGTCGTACTGATTAAATTCGGAGTAAATACCCGATTCTTTCATCAATTCATCGCCTTCGATACGTTCCAATGCTCGGGAGATATTGAGCATGGCATCAATCACACTATTGTTAAAATGTTTACGATTGAGTTGTACAGACTTGTTTATCCAGCTAAACTGCAATAAAATACTACCCAACAAAGCGGTAGTCATGAGTCCGACAATGATCCAAATCGTTTTTTTATCCATTTTTATTTGTATCTGCGTGTTTGAGTGTGAGTCATAGACACATAAACACTCAAACACCTTGGTACATTTTTACAAATATATTTAGAAACTAGGCTAGTTTCAGCACTTTAACACG
>JAHDEQ010000267.1 GCA_020628755.1 Saprospiraceae bacterium | reverse complement strand
TGGCTTCTCGAAAAAATCGCTGAACTCGAAAAATAATCCTTTTACGAGATAACTGCTTTCCTAAATTTGCGGGTTGCTTTTGAGTGATGCAAAGTTTAGTAAAGCTCTTTTTTATACAAACATATGCAATCCTCTTTTTTCCAAGATTTAAAAATCATCGAATTGGCCTCTGTTTTGGCAGGCCCAGCCGTAGGACAGTTTTTTTCGGAGTTGGGCGCAAAAGTCATCAAGGTCGAGAACAAAAAAACAGGAGGCGATGTCACCCGTAATTGGCGATTGCCCAATGAATCAAAAGAGCGAGATTATTCGGCTTATTATTGTAGTGTCAATTGGCAAAAAGAAAGTCTATTCTTAGATTTATCAACTCAACAAGACCAAACTCATTTACATGAGTTGGTAAAGGAAGCAGATATTGTGATTAGTAATTTCAATACTACTTCTGCCAAAAAAATGAAATGTAGCTATGCTGATTTAAAAGCCATCAATCCACATGTCATTTTTGCACATTTGACTTCCTATGGAGGCGATGACAAACGCCCTGCCTTCGATGTCGTCTTACAAGCCGAGACGGGATTTTTGTATATGACGGGCGAAAAAAACAGCAATCCCGTAAAAATGCCCGTCGCTTTGATTGATATTTTGGCAGCACATCAACTCAAAGAAGCGGTTTTGTTGGCCCTTTTGCATCGTTATAAAACAGGAGAGGGGAGCTATGTGACAACATCGCTCCTAGAGTCGGCCATTGCTTCTTTAGCCAATCAAGCCACCAATTTTCTCATGGAAGATTTTATTCCTCAAAAAATGGGTTGCGAACATCCCAACATTGCGCCTTATGGAGATATTTTTTATACCAAAGATAAAAAACAAATCATACTTGCTGTCGGTACAGAACGACAATGGGAGCAGTTGTGTATTTCGCTAGATTTGGGTGATTTAAAAAATCATCAACTTTATTATAACAACGCTCAACGAGTCATTCATCGAGAAAGTTTATACGAGTATTTGAATACAAAAATTATAGAATGGAATCGAGCCGACCTGCTCGCCATTTTTAACAAAAATGGCGTTCCTGTTGGAAGTGTTCGGAATATGAAAGAAGTTTTTGAATTACAACAAGCTCAAAATATGGTTTTGGAAGAAACCATGCCCGACGGTAAAAACTCAAAACGAGTCAAAACCATTAGTTTTTCTATGCTCCAAAACTCAAGTACAAGCTAAAACTGTTTACTTTTTAAGGAAAATAACTTACCTTTGGTTTGTATATGGACAATAAAATAACATCATATATTGGTAATTTATTATATGACAACGAAATTGTCATAGTGCCAGGTTTAGGCGGTTTTGTTACGGCCTACAACCCTTCTTCTATTGACCATGTACAAGGTTTATTGCATCCACCTTCCAAATTGATTTCCTTCAATGAAAATTTGGTCGTCAATGATGGTATATTATTAAATCAAATTTTAGAAGCTGAACAATGTACACAGTCCAAAGCCAAAACGCTCTTGGATACTTTTGTGGACAATACCAAAAATGCACTCAAAGCAAGAGAGATTGTTGTTTTTCCCGATGTAGGACGTTTGTATTTGGACTATGAAGAAAAAATGCAATTTTTGCCTGATAGTGTCAATTATAATACCGATGTTTTTGGTTTACCTACGGTTCAGTATTATCCGATTTTGAGAAGTCGAGAATCGGTGGGCAATGATGCTGCAAAACCCGAAGTACAGTTGGCTACAACTGTACCTGCACCTCAGCCCAGCCGTCGCCGTTGGACAAAAATTTTACAACCTGCTGTTCCTTTTGTTATTGCAGGATTGTTGGTTTTGGGAGGAATTGGAATTTATAGTGCTTTAGATGGAAAAACCAATTTGTTTGGTAAGGGTAAAATCACTCCAATTAGTTTGCCGCACGGCAATCTAAATCAATCGCCTTCAAAAGCACCTTATATAGAAGAGGAAAGAAGATTGGATGAAGATGAAGTGGACAATCACGTGCAAGTGGATGATGTAGAAGATGAAGCCGATGATTATGCCGAAATGATGAACGAACTGAAAAGGGAGCAAGAGGCTAGAGAAAAAGCTATTCTTGAAAGTCGCTCCAAATCGGATGAAGTCATAGATACCGAAGGTGCAACTTTGCCACCCAACCAAAAAGCTGCGGTTATCGTCGTGCATGCCTTTGGCAATCAAGATAATGTGGACAAGATGGTCAACAACTTGATTCGCAAAGGTTATAGTCCCGTCAAAGATAGCTCTAAATCTTTGACGAGAGTAGGGGTTTATTTTCCTTTTAAAGACAATGAAGATTTGAGAAAAATTCTTACACAAATTCAAGATCGTTTCAACAATGGAGCTTACATTGTTGACGACGAAGATGTCAATCTTTTCTTATAAACTTTCCAAATTTTATCTTTTACATTGAGCTTAAAAAAACTAGGTATCGCTATTGGTATTTTAGGAATGCTATCTTTTTTGGTCTTGACAACCTTAGCGATGTACTATTATCCTGGCGGAACTTTGCACGAAAGAGGAACAATTGGTTATTCTTTTTTTACGAACTTTTTTAGTGATTTGGGAAGAACCGTTGCTTTGAATCGAGAAGATAACTCCATGAGTTATTTCTTATTCAAATCGGCTATGTATTCGACGGGATTTTCGATGTTGATTTTTTTATTGGTCGTACCTTTTTTGTTTAAAAACAATGTCGCTAGGGTTTGGTCAATTTTGGCTTTAGTGGCAGGAATAGGCGCAGCATTTTGTTATATTGGTATCGCTGAGAATCCGCTAAATGGCAGTTATTGGGCACATCGCTTTTATGTTCGCACAGGATTTGTTGCTTTTTTGACTTGTGTGATTTTTTATATTTTGGCGATTCGCAATGACGAAATTTATCCCAATCGTTATGCCAATATTATGGTCGTTTTTTCATTGGTATTGTTGCTCCAAATATTGATTATGCTGTTAGGGCCACGCTCTTGGCAGTCGCCTGCTGCGCTGTGGCTACAAGTGGTGAGTCAAAAAATAATTGTATATGGACAGATTTTTTGTATGCTTATACAAGCATTTGGAGCGTGGCGGGTGGTCAATAAAACTCAGGAGCTAAATTCTTTTAGCTCCTAAGTTGTAGAGAGCTTTTATCTACTTTTTTCACCAACAAAGTGGTCGTCTCTGTATTTAAACAAGACATTGAAAGTCGTCAAACTACCATAAATACGAGTGATGTATTGCTGTAAATTGACTTTTTCTTCATCGCTCAACACTTTGCTTGAATTGATGCGTTGCTCCATGACTCGCAAGCGGTCACGCACCATCACAATCTTGTGAAAAAAGGTATCAATCGGAATTTCTTTGCTTTTCATGTCGGGGTCTTTGGGTTTGATGATGAGCATTCCATCTACCCATTTATCACCCAAATCAACGGTATCAGAAATATCGCTCCAAGCACGTAAAATCTTCATCAACGATTTTTCGGCTTCTGTAAAAGACACGGTCTGTGTTGCAGGTATCGCTTCTATCACTTCCCAATTGGAGTATTCTTTACCTACCATTTTGATACCATAGGTCATAAAACAAACATCGTAAGCGACTTTGTTGATTCTGATGATAACGCCTTGCCCAAAGGCAGGGTGCGAAACCCGTGAGCCTATCCCTAAAATTTGTGTTGCTGTATCGGTCATATTTTCTTGATTTTTAAATTTGTAAACGGTAAGAATTAAGGATTGGTTTCAAAAGTGTACAAGCTAAAGCTTGTGCTACTATTTATTCACTACGTTGATAGTCTTTCTACTGATAAAGGCTTTAACATTGGCTACTACACCATCGAGCAATCGCTGGCGCGATGCTCGGCTTCCCCATGCTTGGTGAGGCGTAATGATACAGTTTTTAGTACCAATCAACACATTTCCTTTTGAGGGTGGTTCTTGCGAAAGCACGTCGAGAGCTGCACCTGCAATTTGATTGGTTTCGAGGGCTTTTTTCAAATCTATTTCGTTTACTAAACCACCTCGACCTGTATTGATTAAAATAGCAGATGATTTCATTAGTTTTAGTGATTTAGTGTTGATAAAATTCTGATTATCAGGATTTAATGGAGCGTGTAAGGTCAGGAAGTCAGATTCTTTAAAGAGCTTTTCTTGACTTACAAATTCAATTTGAGGATGTGCATCTCGTTTGGGATGTTTGTGCAAGGCAATCACTCGCATTCCAAATGCGACTGCGATTTGGGCGACTTGCTTCCCGATTTTTCCTAAACCATAAATACCAATTGTTTTATTATTTAATTCCATCAAGGGATTGTTCCAAAAACACCAATCCTCGGCATTTTCCCAAGCTCCAGCTTGTACGGCTTGATTGTGTTGGGCCACTTGATTTGTAAAATTTAGAATCATCGCAAAAACGTGTTGCGCCACACTCGGCGAACTATAACCCACGACATTGCTTACAGGAATGCGTAATTCTTTAGCAAATTGCGTATCAACATTATTATAGCCCGTCGCCGAAACACAAACAAATTGGAGCTTTCGCAATCGTCCCAAATAATACATATCCAATTTGGTTTTATTGACTATAGCAATGGTAGCATGTTGACCACGTGCATAGATTTTGGTGGGAATTGTTCGATCATAGACTTTGAGGTCGCCCAATTGTTCAAGAGGAGACCAGTCCAAATCACCAGGATTGAGGGTGTGTCCGTCAAAAACAACAATTTTGTGTCGCATCTGTTTATTTATTTTTATTATCGATCAAATGTAAATTAGCTTTACTAA
>JAHDEQ010000025.1:10993-28273 GCA_020628755.1 Saprospiraceae bacterium | reverse complement strand
AAATTTTAAACCTTAAATTCGCATGAATTTAAGGTTTATTTTTTTAAAATTATCTTTCTTTGACAAAATCCGTGTTCCGTCCAAAATAAAAGAGAGAACGACCGTAGGAAGTGAACGCCTACCCCGCATAACTCGGGGATTTTAGATTTGAATGGAAGTATTATCTCGGAAAAAGTCAAAGAACAAAAATTATAATCAATGATTAGACTAAACGATATTTCTACCAAAGCCCCTAAAGGTTTGGATAAAGACGCTATCAAAGACGAAACCAAGGATATTGCCAAGCGCATTGCCGACTTGCAATACAAAATGATGGCCGAAAAAAAACACAGTATTCTTGTCATTTTTCAAGGTATGGACTCTAGTGGAAAAGATGGAGCTACCAAAAATGTTTTTGGTGAGTGCGGGCCAGCAGGAGTCAATGTTTACTCTTTTAAAAAACCCACAGAAGAGGAATTTGCACATGACTTTTTGTGGCGTGTACACAAACTTGCACCTGCCGAAGGTATGATTCAAATCTTCAATCGTTCTCATTACGAGGATATTTTGATACAAAGAGTGCATGGCTGGATTGATGAAGAAAAAGTCAATCGCCGCATTGCTGCGATTAATGCCTTTGAAGAGAATTTGGTGCATGATAATAACACAACTATACTCAAATTTTATATGCACTTGTCCAAAAGTCGTCAAAAAGAAAAATTGCAAGAGCGTATAGATGTGCCTCGCAAAAACTGGAAACACAATGCCAATGATTGGAAAGAACGTGAACATTGGGACAAGTATATGGAGTGCTACGAAGATGCCATTAATCGTTGCAATGCCATTCCTTGGATAATTGCGCCTGTTGACCAACGCTGGTATCGGAACTATTTTATTGCGCAAAAGGTTTTAGAAACATTAGAAAAACTAAATCCTAAATTTCCGCCACTTTCAGAAGAATAAGTAATGCCTCTTAAAAAAGTACGTATAGATAAATGGCTTTGGAGTGTACGAATTTTTAAATCTCGTACACAAGCAACCGATGCTTGTAAGGCAGGCCGTGTAAAAGCAGATGGCGCAAGCGTCAAGCCCTCTTATTTGCTCGAAGTCGGACAACATCTCGAAGTCCGAAAGAATGGTTTTATACTACAATATAAAGTCAAAGAATTGCTCGAAAAAAGAGTATCCGCAACGCTTGCCGAACCCTGTTATGATAACCTAACTCCTACCGAAGAACTCAACAAGTACCAAAATTGGTATGTGGGCAAGGGTGCTGCCGAAAAACGAGGAAAAGGCGAAGGCCGGCCAACCAAGCGAGACCGACGTGATATTGATAAATTTAAGTCTCATGACTAAAAAAGTCGGCTCTTTTTTTTGCAAAAAAAAGCATTTGATATAATTTTAGCGATTCATTTGATAACCAAAAATCGAAATACATATGAAAAACTATTTTTATTGCATCGTTTTTATTTCCCTTACTTTTTTTGCTTGTTCTGGTGGAGGAGGGAGTTCTAGCTCTTCTGCAAATGCTGCCGCAGGAACGGGAGGTTTGCAAGGATTTACTTTAGTAGATAACCCTGCTAGTAATACCCAACGTGCTTCCAAAACCGATGCCAATGGCGTGCTGATTGAGCAAGGTGAAGCGCTCAATGGTAAAAGAGTAGGAACTTGGATGACTTATTACGATGGAAAAAAAGCAGGAGTTGTCAAATCTTCCACCTCTTATGTCAACGATGTCATACAAGGCACACACCTCAAATTTGATAATATTGGTCGAACTGAATTGCGCTCTTCCTATTCCAATGGCCAATTGCATGGGCCATATATCGAATACAAATACGGCAAACCTGTCAAAGAATCGAATTACAATAATGGCCAGCTTGATGGAATGTATCGAACTTATTATCAAAATGGTACAAAACAGCAAGAGACAGAATACAGCAATGGTAAGAAAAATGGTCGCTCCGTTTTTTATAACGAAAACGAGGAAATCATAATGGACTACCAATACAAAAATGACGAAAAAGTAAGCGGTGGAGCAGTAACGCCACCTTCGACGGCCAAAGAATAGGCGAGATTATCAAAAGTTCTATTCGGTCAGATGTACTTGTTTTTGTTGAATAGAATACAAAACGGGTGTTGAGAAAATCAATGATTTTTTCAACACCCGTTTTGAGTTTAGCCTAGGCTTAGGAAATGTAAAATATTAAAACATCTCCGTGCTTGCAAAATGAAAATTGCCTTCAATATTTGCATTTTCATCAGAGTCAGCACCATGAACCGCATTTTCGCCAATGCTAGTTGCATACAAAGCACGAATAGTGCCAGGCGCAGCTTCGGCTGGATTGGTTGCACCAATCAATTTACGAAAATCTTCTACCGCATTATCTTTTTCCAAAATAGCCGCTACAATAGGGCCACTTGACATAAATTCGCACAACTCACCATAAAAAGGACGTTCTTTGTGCACTGCATAAAACTCACCTGCTTTTTCAGCAGAAAGTTTGGTGTATTTCATTGCAACGATGCGAAAACCCGCCTCATTGATTTTTGCTAAAATATTTCCGATGTTTCCGTTGCGAACAGCATCGGGCTTAATCATTGTAAAAGTTTTATTACCTGCCATGATTTATTTTTTGGTTATTCAAAGAATGTTAATACTCAAATTCGAGGCTTTTTGTTACTCAAAAAGCCTTCAAAAACGGCTGCAAATGTAATTAATTTTCTAAGAAAAGAAAACACTCATATTTTAATTTTGCTTTAACTAAGAAAAAGACGAACTTCGCAGACCCAAATACGTTTATGTAGTAGCGATATGGAGAATTTAAGTGTACTAAAAAAATTATTATCTACCCCCCAATACATTGTGATTACATCACATCGGAATCCCGACGGTGATGCAATTGGTTCGTCTTTGGCTTTGTATCATTATTTGATTCAGCACGGACATACAGTTAGGGTAGCTTTTCCTTCGGACTATCCAGGTATTTTTGCTTGGATGCCTCATTCGGAGAAGATTTTGATTCACGACATCGAACCCGAAGCCGTTGAAGAGGCTTTGGATAAGTCAGATCTGATATTTTGTTTAGACTATAATGGTCTGGATAGAATTGACAAAATGGGAGAGTATATTGGTAAACTCAATACCAAAAAGGCAATGATTGACCATCATTTGTTCCCTGACGACTTTGTTGATTTTATGTTGTCTGATACAACAGCCAGTTCGACTTGTGAGTTGGTTTATGATTTTATCAAATTGATGGATGCTGAAGATGAAATCAATCAAACCATTGGCGAATGTATGTACACGGGCATTGTCACCGACACAGGTTCGTTCAAATATGCGACTTCTGCCAAATTGTTTAAAATAGTGGGCTCACTCCTTGAAAAAGGAGTGGATGACAAGAAACTTCAAAACCTTATTCACAACTGTTTAGAGATTAAAAACCTCCAATTGTTGGGACATTGTTTGCACAATCGGCTCGAAATTTGGGATGAATATAAAGTTGGTATCATCACCCTGACTAAGAAAGATTACGAAAAGTTTGATATACAAAGAGGTGACACCGAAGGTATTGTCAATTACTTGTTGATGTTAAAGGATGTTCATGTAGCGGCTTTTATAACTGAACAGCCAACAATTGTAAAGATTTCGCTAAGGAGCAAAGGTGACATTTCTGTTCAGGAAATGGCTAAACAGCATTTTAGAGGTGGTGGACATAAGAATGCTGCTGGAGGCGCATCTTATGCTTCTTTACCAGCAACAATTAAGAAATTTAAAAAGCTAATTCCTCAGTACAAAGAAAAAATATTAGATTATAACCCAGCGAATCCATAATCGGCTTCGTTCTTGAATAGCTAAACATACTAATAGAAAACGTTTTAACTAACTACTACATTAAAATGCACAACATCAAACCCCTACTGCTCGCACTTGGTGCGTGTAGTATCATCTCATGCAACAACAATCGTAGCCTTAGCACACTTGGCTATGAGTTTGTACACCACCATCAAAACTTGATAGAAACTCCAGTCGAAGGCGATCAAGTTGTTTTTCACATAGATACTTATCACGGAAAAGAGCAAATTCAAAGCAGCCGAACCCAATCCAACCCCGCTTCTTTGTGGATACGTTCTACAACGCAATCGCCACTAGAAGAAGCACTCTCTGCTATGAGTATTGGCGATAGTATGAGCGTTTTTACACGTATTGATACGCTTTATCCTCGATATGTTATTGATGCTTCATTGCACGAAATCGAATATCGAATCAAACTCATAGATATTGTTAGCAAAGACAAAGATATTGATAAGAGAACGGCGAGTAAGTAAATTTTAGTTATCGCTTTCCTAAATTTGCGGGTTGATGGGGAGAATAGCAAAGTTTAGTAAAGCTGAATTCAATATTCATAGTCTATTGAATCGAGTGATTTTCACAAAACACGTATGAAAAACTATTGGCTTCTTATCCTAATATTGTTTTTTACTAATTTTGGATTTACTCAAAATAGTGCTTTCACGCTTTTTGAAACAGCTCCACTTCGGCTCAATCCTGCATTGGCAGGAACTGCCAATGCAGCCAGAATCACCAGCCAATACGAAGGATGGTTTGGCGAAATTTACAACGAAACCTATAACGGTATCGCAAGCATTTCTTTTGACCAATCTTTTGCACTCAAAAAAGGACATCGTATTGGAGGAGGAGTTCAGTTTTATCATGATCAATTTGGTACAAGTAAATTCTCAACTCGACAAGTAAATTTTGTGGCCAATTATCAAAGAGCTGTTGCGACCGACCCCGACAAAACCAATTTTTTGATTGTTGGAATCAATGGAGGATTTAATCAAAAAAAAATTGACTTCGACGATTTACAATGGGGAAGCCAGTATAATGGTAATGGTTTTGACCCCAGTCTGCCTTCAGGAGAAGATTTAGATGACAGCAGTCCTTTTTGGAATTTGGGCGCAGGTGTGGTTTGGAAAATGCAACACCTGAGTGGCAGAGGTTTTGAATTTGGTTTTGCGATTGACAATATCAATGAGCCAATATTATCTTTTACCAATACCAGCCAAGTTTCCAATTTGATACCTTGTGCGAGTAGAGTACATCTAATTGTAGATTTTAAAGTAGGCGAACGTTTTATGTTTCAACCCAAAATTCGTTATTGGTCAGAAGGTGCGAATGACAATACTATTATTGGAGGAAATATCTACTTCGGAATGGGGGAAAAAATCACCAATAAGTTTATTATTGGTGGCAGCATTTTTAGACAAAATGCAGGCGATACATCCAATTACCCTCAATTCAATCTAGGGTTTCAAACCCAAAATATACAAATCATGTTAGGCAGTTTGATTTTTGCAAATCCAGCGTTACAACAGGCAATATATAATAGTACTCATGGTACTTATCAAATCGCTCTAAACTATCAGTTTCCGCTAAAAGAAGAAAAGCAAAACTAATACACTCCAATTTCTTCTTCGCCATCAAAATTGGTGCGAGAAACAACCATTATTACCACTCCAACAATAGACATTACCAATTTTCCGACAAAAGACCAAAGTCGGCCAAAACTATCCATCCATAAAAGTACGGACAGCTTTACACCTACAATGTTGAGGCAAATCCCTAGCATCCCAAGTGCAAATATTACGAAACCCAATAATGTCCAAACTGACTTATTTTTCATACAATAGTTGATTATTTTAAGATAAAACCATGCAAAGAAATGGATTGTTTATCAAAAATACTAAAAAGCAATTATCTTTGAGTGTTGAAATATTACTGGATGCATATCATTTGACCAGATTACAACTAACAACCCTATCCCTTGATGCTAAAATTTATAGAGTGTCCGCGCGATGCCATGCAAGGTTTAAAGGATTTTATTCCGACGGAAACCAAAATTCAGTACATCAACCAACTCCTCAAAGTTGGTTTTGATTCTATTGATTTTGGTAGTTTTGTTTCGCCCAAGGCGATACCTCAAATGCGAGATACGGCCGAGGTTTTGGCTGGCCTTGATTTGGATAATACCAAATCAAAATTATTGGCTATTGTAGCCAACAAACGTGGTGCTGATGATGCTTCTAAATTTCCTGAAATCCAATATTTGGGCTATCCATTTTCGATATCCGAAACTTTCCAGTTACGCAATACCAATGCCACTATTGAAGAATCTTTGGAGCGAGTAAAAGTTATACAAGAGATTTGTGTTCAAAGCAATAAAGAAATGGTGGTTTATATTTCGATGGGATTTGGCAATCCCTATGGCGATGAGTGGAATGCTGAAATTGTCCAAAAATGGGTTAACCGTTTATATGAATTAGACATCAAAATATTTTCCTTGTCTGATACGATTGGTGTGTCCAATCCAGCCAATATTTCCTATTTATTTAGCAATCTTATCGCCGCTTATCCCGACATTGAGTTCGGCGCACACCTCCATACGCAGCCACACAATTGGCGAGAAAAAGTTGTCGCAGCCTACGAAAATGGTTGTCGCCGTTTTGATGGTGCAATCAAAGGTTATGGCGGCTGCCCAATGGCTAAAGACGATTTGACGGGCAATATGCCCACCGAACATATGTTGTTTTACTTTGAAGGACAAAAAATATTGACGGGCTTACAGCTTGATGCTTTCGGAAAATCGGTAGAAATGGCAGAAGCCATTTTTCCTCATTAATCATTGCACTTGGTAGTTTTAGGGGATTATCTGAGTAGAAAAAATTCAATAAGATTTCCCAAAAAGGCCTCTAAAACCTCCATTCTTTCGATTTTTTCGACCATTTCAGAAAATCATTTTTTCTACCCAAATAATTAACACCCCTTACTTATGTACGTTATAGAAATAGAATTTGCAACTCCCCAATACGACGAAACGGTTCGCTTGCGTGACAAAATTTTGAGAAAACCTTTGAATTTGGAATTTGAAGCCAAAGACCTTGCCCAAGAGTATGCTGACGCACACTTGGCCTGCTACGACGAATACAACAATTTATTGGGTTGCTGCGTCCTGTCGCCCAAAGAAAAAGGACAACTCAAAATGCGTCAAGTCGCAGTAGATGAACCCTTCCAACGCAAAGGAATCGGCCGTCTATTAGTTGATGCAACAGAGGCTTACGCCAAACAAAATGACTTCAAAGAAATTGTACTTAATGCACGTGATGTGGCCATTCCTTTTTATGAAAAACAAGCCTATAAAAAAGTCGGAAAACCATTTACCGAAGTCAGCATAAAGCACTATAAAATGACAAAAAAACTATAAGTGCTGCTTTACTCAACTTGTGGGAAGCATAAAGAATAGTAAAGCTAATTTTGAATCACTAAGCCTCAAAAACCAACTTTAAAATCCTTTGAGTCGAATCATCAATTTTAAATCGTTCATCAATGCGATGTCCTACAATCCAACAGATGTTCTCGTCTGACTCCAAAAATAATGTTTTTCTTTTTTCAAATAAACTCATTTTGGCATTACTAAAAAAGTCTTGAACTTTTTGGCGTTTGCCCTGCATTCCGAGTGGGCAATAATAATCGCCTGCTTTCCAAGTGCGCAACAAAAGTGGAAATTTCAATTTATCATAGTCCAAATAAGCGATATTCTTAGTATCCGAAAAATTGACATTTGCTCTACTTACCAGCTCCATTTTGATATATGGATTGAGTTTATTTTCCTTAAGCCAAGTACTTTCAAAGGGATTTGTGGTGATTTTTTGAATCAATAATTGCTTTTGATGTATAAATAATTCATGTGTGTCGGAATAAAATAATTTGCCATTGCTAGGGTAGGAGGCTTCAATTTGTTGTACTTGTTCAGAGTTGAACCCATAGACTCGAAGCAATTCAAATAAGATGGTAGAAACCGCTTTTTCATTCCTAAATTTATCAAAGTCAAGTGTGCTATAATATTGATTATGAGTCAAATACTGATTTTTGATTAAACTAACTTTTTCCTCCAATATCAATTCTAAATCTCTTAAATAAGAACTGGAATTGGACATACTTTCTATCAACTTAGGGTTGAGTTGTTCTAATTGAGGAATAATTTTATGTCTTATAAAATTCCGTTGATAATCTGTTTTTATATTACTGGAATCTTCTCGATACTTGATGTTATGTTTTTGGGCGTAAGCTAAGATTTCCTTTTTGGTAAATGCCAAAAGGGGACGCACAATTTTGCCCCTTTTGGGCAAAATACTACGCAAACCTCTAATACCCGTACCTTTGGAAAGTTTATAAAGCTGTGTCTCAACCCAATCATTTTTGTGGTGTGCTGTAGCTACAATATCATAGTCTTTTTCTAGTAATAGCTCATCAAACCAAGCATAGCGCAGTTTTCTAGCAAGGTTTTGTATATTTCCCTTTTCCTCATTTATAATTTTCTTAATATTAAAATTTCGGATAAAAATATCTACTCCTAAACTTTCTGCAAAGTTCGCTACAAACTCCGCATCCAAATCAGATTCCTCGCCTCTCAATTGAAAATTGCAATGCGCTACCCCAAAATCAACTTCCAATTGGTGTAATAGATGACAAAGACACATAGAGTCCAAACCTCCACTAAGCGCAACCAATATTCGCATATCGCCTTGCCATAAATCTTCTTTTTGAATATATGTCTTTAATCGTTCTAACATTAACAAAAAATGGATTAATTTTTGCTGTATATTATAGCGTTTCCCTCCTGATTACACACACTTAGCCCTCAGAAAACCTACCTATTTTTTGAACAAACCTTATCCTGCTATCGGATAATAATTATGAGTAAATTACACCACAAACTCGTATGCAAATTAGCTATAATTTGTAGAAAGAGTTTACTCGAACCTGTATTTTTATTTTCTTTCTTTATTCTATTTTTTGCACAAAGTGACCTTGATGCTCAGTTTGACCTAGACTGGTCTCGAAATTTTGGAGGTTCACA
Source organism: Saprospiraceae bacterium (assembly GCA_020628755.1). Classification (GTDB taxonomy): domain Bacteria; phylum Bacteroidota; class Bacteroidia; order Chitinophagales; family Saprospiraceae; genus JAHDES01. Next base: position 19,370 of record JAHDEQ010000025.1, on the reverse strand, counting down.
AACAGACATTGCTACCGCAATTCTTCCTACTTCAGATGGAGGTAGTCTTGTTGGAGGTTATTCTTTTTCAACTGATTTGGATGCGAATAATATAGATGAAGGCGGAGATATTTGGTTTTCTAAAATTTCTAATGATGGTACAATTCAATGGGAAAAAAAGTATGGTGGCAGTGGATTTGACAAACTCTCTATGATTATCAGAACTGCCGATGGTGGTTTTGTATTGATGGGGCAAACGAACTCTTCAGATTTGTCTGCTAGTTTTGGGGGGACAGATTTGCTCTTGCTCAAAATCAATACAAACGGTACTATTATTTGGGAAAAAATAATTGGTGGAGCAGGGGAGGACATCGCCAACGGTCTAGTAGTGCGTAGCGATGGAGGGTTTTGCATTGTTGGAAGTACAAACTCTGATTTTGAGAATAATACAAAAATGCCCTTTAGCAAAGGCTGGATTTTGAGGCTTGATAATGCAGCCAATATTATTTGGAACAAAAGTGTAGGCGGTAGCAATACTGATATTTTGACTAAAATCGTAACTGCTCCCGATGGAATGCTACTGGCTATTGGCAATAGCCAGTCTGCTTCTGATGATATAACGACCAATAATGGACTTGCTGACGGATGGCTCATCAAATTTGACGATGCTGGTAATCTCTTATTTTCCAAAAATTATGGTGGTTCTCAAAATGATCGCTTTTCTGATATTTTGATTGCTTTTGATGAACTTCTCATTATTGGAGAAACGACATCTAATGATATTGATATTAACGATTCTTTTGGAGGTAAAGACCTTTGGTTTGTTCGCACTTCAGATACGGGCAATCTGCTCGCCTCCAAAAATTTTGGAGGCTGCGGGAATGAGTCGGGTCAAGCAATTTTACAAAAGAAAGATTCTCTTTTTGTACTAGGAAATACTAATTCGATTGATGGTGATTTTGTTGCTAGTAAAGGAAATTCTGATATGTTTATCGGCTTACTCAATCCCAATGGCGAACTACTAGAAAGTACAGTGTGGGGAGGGAATGAGTATGACGAGGTATTTGCAGCAGCAGTAAGTAATGATGACGAACTTTTTGTTGCAGGATTTTCAAGTTCGAATGACGGAAATCTTTTTGCTAATAATGGTAGGGAAGATTTTTGGGTGCTCAAAACTCAAAATACCGATTCCGATACAACAGTGAATGAGCCAATCAATGAGGTTTCGTTGGGAGATGATATTGCAATATGTGCAGGCTCTGTAGTTGAAATAGATGCTTCGGCCAACTGTTCCGATTGTACTTTTTTGTGGGACGATGGCAGCGAAGATGCCATAAGACAGTTTTCTCCAAGTACGACAACCCAATATGAAGTTACAATAACCGATGAACAAAACGTGGATGTTATTGGAAATATATTAGTACAAGTCTTTCCTGAATTAAATATTACACTTGTCGAAAATCCTATAACTTGCAATGACCTTTCGGACGGAAGCCTTTCGGTTGATATTTCGGGTGGCAATGAGCAATACTCGATAGTTTGGAGTACTGGACAAACCAATATGAGTATCAATAATCTTTCTGGAAATATTTACGAAGTTACTGTTTCAGATGGAATTGGATGTACGGCTTCGGCAAGTACTGTGTTGGTAAATCCTTCGCCTTTAGAGTTGTCGTTTTCAACCAATACCGTAGGTTGCCACAGTGATAGTACTGGAATTATAGACCTGGAACTTTCGGGAGGTACAAGTCCTTATACTTTTAATTGGAGCAATGGTGCAACGAGCGAAGACCTTCTCGCTATTGAAGCGGGTATTTATAGTGTAACCATTTTGGATGACACGGGCTGCGAAATAATGGAGTCTTTTACAATTGGCGAGTCTGTACCACTGGGCGTATTAACGGATAGTGTTGACCCTTCTAATGGTTCAAATGGAAGCATTCAAGTACTTCCTTATGGCGGACAATCGCCCTATTTTATAGAATGGAGTACAGGCGAAAATGGCAGTTCGATTTACAATCTCAGCGATGGTGTGTATAGCTTCACATTGACAGATAATTTGGGATGTACATATACAGAAAATATTGCTATCGGTACGGCAGTATCAACTGATGAAATAGGATTTTCAAATATCAATATTTATCCAAACCCTACGCAAGGAATGGTTTATTTAGAAAATGTAGAACCAGATTCCAAAATTCAAATCATAGATGCGCTAGGGCGCAAACAATATGAAGGTACAAGCAACAAAAATAAGGAAATCTTGAATCTAAGTTCTTTTCAGAAAGGAATCTATTTTATAATAATAGAAAAAGGAAAGAAAAAGACCGTTGAAAAACTAATTTTTCAATGATTAGAAAGATAGAAAAACGAGATTAGCAAAACTACTAATCTCGTTTTTCATTTGGAGGGCTTTGAGTTGAGGGCGTTTCTGAAGTCAAAGTTTACCAGCTCATATCATCCTCTTCAACCACCTCATCATCACCAGAGCTATTAGTGTCTGTACTTTCAGTAGAGCTTGCAGCGGCAGCCGCATTTTCTTCGGCACGTTTTGCTTCCCATTCTTCTTGACGACGTGTATATTCATCGTAGTCATAATCTGGCATCAATTCGGTCTTAACATGATTGACAGCTTCTTCTAAACCAGACATAAAGCGATTAAAATCTTCTTTATACAAAAAGATTTTATGACGTTCGTAGCCATCACCATTAAAGCGACGCGTACTTTCAGTGAGTGTTATGTAATAATCCTCACCTCTAGTTTTGCGAACATCAAAAAAATAGGTTCTACGCTTACCAGCCCGAACTTTCTTTGAGAAAACGCTCTCAAATCTTTGTTGGTTTCTTTCGTTATCCACGACTGTTTATAGGTTTATGATAAAATAAGGTACAAGATCTAATAGCAAATATAATAAAATCTGTGACAATTATATAATGTTTTAGTTTTTAATTTGTTCATCCTCCATTTTTTGTACTTGATACTGCTCATAGTAATATCCTTTTTGATCCAATAATTCATGATGTGTACCTTGTTCTACAACTTGCCCTTTATCCAAAACTATTATCCTATCAAATTCAAGCATACCGTATATTCTATGCGTAATTACAATGGTCGTTTTATCTGCCAAAACACCATTGAGGTGTCCTGCAATTTGTTGTTCGGTGTTTGTATCAACTGCCGAAAGGCAGTCGTCAAGTAATATGATTTCGGGCTGTTTTATCAAAGCTCTAGCAATACTAATTCGTTGTTTTTGCCCCCCCGAAAGTGTGACACCTCTTTCTCCTACTAAAGTATCAAAACCATCGCTCAAACCCATTATTTCGTCATAAACGGCAGCATATTTTGCATAAGATTCAATCGTCGTTTGCTCGGCATTGGGCTTGCCAAATGCAATATTGGACGAAATGGTATCTGAAAATAAAAATACATCTTGTGGGACATAGCCAATTTGCTTGCGCAAATCACCTAAATTTAAAGATTGAATATTTTTCCCATCCAAACGTATTTCGCCAGCACTCGTATCATACATACGAACCAACATATCAGCAATTGTTGTTTTGCCCGAACCCGTCCGACCAATTATTGCCAAACGTTCTCCTTTTTTTATGGTAAAGGATACATTTTTGAGTGCTTCAATTCCCGTATCTGGATAAGTAAAACTGACCTTATCAAACTCAATCCATCCATCAATCTTTTTTGCTATTTGATTTGTATTTTCAATTTCAGGTTTGGTCAACAAAAACTCATTGATTCGTTTTTGAGAAGCGGCTGCTTGTTGGATAATGGAAGCAATCCAACCAATTGCAGTTACTGGCCAAGTAAGCATATTCACATAAATCACAAACTCTGCAATATTTCCTGGCGAAATTTTATCTTGTGCCACCAAAATCCCACCCACATAAACCGTTATGATTGTACTTATTCCTATCAAGAGTAGCATAGAAGGAAAAAATAAAGCATTGACTTTGGCCAAGGCCATTGACTTTTCTTTAAAATCCTCACTTTCTTCCGAAAAGTGCTTTGTCATTGGATTTATCTGAACATAAGATTTTACCACTCGTATGCCTGCATAAATTTCTTGCGAAATACTGTTCAATTTGGCCAACTGTACTTGTATGATTTCACTTTTTTTATTGATAAGATTGCTGATATAATATATAGAGATAGAAAGTATCGGCAAGGGCAGCAAACTCCACAAGGTCAACTCCACACTCACAGCCAACATGGAGCTAATGACAAATATAAATAGTGTAATCAAATTTATTCCATATAAAAGCGCAGGCCCTAAGTACATTCTAACTTTAGAAACATCCTCTGTGATTCGAGACATCAAATCGCCCGTATTATTTCTTTTGTAAAAAGCAGTGTGTAGGTTTTCGTAGTGCGCAAATAATTCTTTGCGCATATCGTATTCGATAAGCCTCGACATCACAATAATCGTTTGCCGCATAAAATACATAAAAACGCCCATCAAAAATGCCATCAACAAAACCAAAGCTCCAAAGTAAAGTAGCGTTTGACTCAAAGAACTAAATACCTCACCCTGCAATTCATACCCTTCATCGAGTTTATTCAATTTGACTTGTTCTATAACCCAATCGAGTGCCTTTCGAATAATCTGAGGCTGTAAAATCCTAAAATAGTTGGACAATGCAACAAAGACAATTCCAAGTAGCAAATGCCACTTGTATTTGATAAAATATTTATTGAGATAAAAAAGATGCTGCATTGAATCACTTGTTATTTTAGAGACACGAAAGTACAAAAGTCTGAGAATATTCAATCTTGTAAGACAAAAACCAAAAATAATTAACGGCCAAGCTCGTCGCAGTTTTCAACTGCGATGCCATAGGCTTTATAAATACCAAAACACATTTTGTGCAATTCTTGTTTTCAACAAAATGGAGTCTTATTCGATTTTTGTCGATAAAATCATTTCTTATTTCTTTTTTTAGCTGACGATTTTAAACAAAATTGTACCTTTGCGGCGTTTGAGAAATACTAACGCAACTAAAAATTCTAATGGATAAAAATAACGTTACAGGTTTTATATTACTTTTTCTTTTGATGTTGGCCTATGTTTACATTACTGCGCCATCACCCGAAGAAATAGCGGAGCAACAACGCATACAAGACTCTTTGGCTTTGGCCGAAGAGCGTACTGATAGTTTGGCGCAATTGCCAACTAATACTATTAGCAATACAAGCACTGAAACGCTGCCAGACTCTATTCAACAACTACAGTTAGCTGGTAAATTAGGTGTTTTTGCAGCAGCAGGCTCTGGTACAGAACAAACCCAAATACTCGAAAACGAAGTACTCAAAATCACCTTCACCAATAAGGGAGGTAAGATAAAAGAAGTCGAACTAAAACAATATGACAAGGTTGTAGAGGCCGAAGACAAAACCCAAACCAAAGTTCCTGTCAAATTATTGGCCGATATTCAAAATAAGTTTGAATACCTCATTCCCTTAGGCAATGTTCCCGCAGGTTCGGTCAGTACCGAAGATTTATATTTCAAGCCACAAGTCAATGGCAACACCATTTCCTTTAAAGCTCCAACCACCAATGGCGGTTACATCGAACAAAAATATACTTTAGGAGAAGATTACTTGCTCGACTATTCATTTGATATGAAAGGGTTGGATGGAATGCTCAAACGTAGTGCCGAAAATATCCAACTCAATTGGGTCAATTACCTAAGCAAACTCGAAAGAGGTGTCTGGTTTGAACGTACTTATTCTGGTGTCTATTTCAAAGAAACCGACGAAACGCCTGACTATTGTAGCTGTCGTGGCGATGACCAAGAAACGGTCAAACAGCCTATCAAATGGTTGGCAACATCCAATCAGTTTTTTAATACATCTATCATCAATAATAAATCTTTTGCAAGTGCTGATTTTGATGTAAAAATGATGGACGACCACGATGAAGAAGAAAACTTGAAACGAATCAAAGTCTTGGCTGATATTTCCATTGCTGATGCCAGCAATGGAGTAGATATGCAGTTTTTTATAGGGCCCAACGATTTTGATAAACTCAAAGATACAGCCGAAGGTTTGGAGCAAATTATCCCTTATGGTTGGAGTATTTTTGGTACGATAAATCGTTATGCCATTCGACCGTTTTTTCAGCTTTTGTTGAGTTTTATTGGCTCTAAAGGTATTGCTATTTTGGTATTGACCTTCCTAATAAAGATGGCAGTTTTTCCATTGACTTATAAAATGTTATACTCCCAACAAAAAATGGCAGCCCTCAAACCTCGTCTTGCAGGTTTGAAAGCAAAATTTGGCGACGACCCACAAAAACAACAAATGGAAACTATGAAATTATACCGTGAGTACGGTGTAAGTCCTCTTGGTGGTTGTATGCCCATGATTATTCAAATGCCGATTTGGTATGCCTTATTCCGATTTTTTCCATCTTCAATAGATTTCAGGCAAGCCAGTTTCTTGTGGGCACCTGATTTGTCTTCTTACGATGATTTTTTCCAACTTCCATTTGAGTTGCCACTTAGTATGGGTTCGCATTTGAGTTTATTTGCGATTTTATGGGCCATTTCGATGGTAGGCTATACTTATTATAATTCCAAACACATGGATATGAGTGCCAATCCTGCTATGAAATACATGCAGTATTTGATGCCCGTTATGTTTTTCGGATTTTTCAATGCTTATGCTTCAGGATTGACTTGTTATATGTTCTTTAGTAATTTCTTGAATATTGCTCAAAACTTAATTACAAAGAACTTTATCATTGACCATGATAAAATCAAACAAGAACTCGAAGACTATAAAAAGAAACCCAAAAAGAAAGGCGGTTTTCAAGAACGACTCGAAGCCGCCCTCAAAGAGCAACAACGGGTACAGGCCGAACGAGATGCCCAATCACGTAAAAAGAAAAAGAAATAAAATATTAAAACTACAACCCATGAAGAGAGTTTGGAAATTTCCAAACTCTCTTTTGATTTTATCCCATTATGCTGACACTCCACTCAAAAACCTATTCTCCAACCGTTTTGATGAGATACCCGCACCTCAATACGATTTATGCAGGTACAATTCGCCGTGTCAAAGGAATAAACTACCAACGTGAACGAATCGAAACACCCGACGATGATTTCATAGACTTGGATTGGACAAAAGTAGGTTCTTCTAAATTACTGCTTGCTTTGCATGGTTTAGAAGGTGCTGCTGATAGACCTTATATTAAAGGTTTATTAAAACATGCCAATCAACTTGGTTGGGACGGTGTGGGTATGAATTTTAGGTTTTGCAGTGGCGAAGCCAATCGCCAACTGCGTGTCTATCATAGTGGCGCAAGCGACGATTTAGAAGTTGTTTTAAATCATATTTTTCAAAATTATCACTATCAAGAAATTGCCTTAGTTGGTTTTAGTCTCGGCGGAAATGTTGTTTTAAAATATACAGGAGAACAAGGCAAAGCCATTCATCCCAAGATCAGATGCACCGTAGGTGTATCTGTGCCTTGCGACTTGCTCGGTACAAGAGCACGGTTTGAAGAATGGGACAACAAATTGTATGTTAACCGCTTTCTAGTTTCACTAAAAGAAAAAATTGCTATCAAGCGAGAACAATATCCCGATGCAATCGACTACGACGCTTTGATGAAAGCCAAAGATATTTGGAATTTTGACAATATCTTTACAGGCCCTGTTCATGGTTTTGCTGGTGCAGATGACTATTATAGCAAATGTAGCAGCAAGCAATTTTTACCAAATGTAAAAATTCCAACCTTACTCATTAATGCAAAAGATGATTCTTTTTTAGGCGAAACCTGTTATCCTTATCGTTTGGCAGAGGAGCATCCATACTTTAGTTTGGATGTCCCTCAATACGGCGGTCATGTCGGATTTGTAACTTTTGGTCAAAAAGGATTGTATTGGTCAGAACAAAGAATTATGGATTTTATCTTAAATCTTCGTTAAAATCGCATTTGCAATCGCAAAAATGACTAATTTTCGGGTTCATCTTTTAAGATAAAGAGGACGCTTGTCGCAGATTGCATCTGCGATAAAATACGCTCAAAAAAAAACAAAGCCTATGGCATCGAAGTTTGGAAACTACGACGAACGATAGGAAATCAATTTTACAACCTTTTTTGAAATAATAATATCCATTTGGCTGAAAATAGCAACATACAAACCTAAGGCTTGTCGCAGATTGCATCTGCGATAAAATACGCTCAAAAAAACAAAGCCTATGGCATCGCATTTTGGAAACTGCGACGAATGATAGGATATCATTTTTACAACCTTTTTTGAAATACTAAAATTCATTTGGCTGAAAATAGCAACATAAAAAACCTTGAACAGCTCTATAAAGAGCAAAACAATCGGCGTTCCAAACGGAAATGGACACGCTGGATTTTGCGTA
>JAHDEQ010000025.1:8530-10893 GCA_020628755.1 Saprospiraceae bacterium | reverse complement strand
AAAGAGCAAAACAATCGGCGTTCCAAACGGAAATGGACACGCTGGATTTTGCGTATTGGTTTTATATTTAGTTTGTTGCTGATGCTTGTTTTTGCACTGGTACGACACGAGAAAGTTCAAAATTATGTCATCACAAAAGTCAAACAAGACCTTTCGGAGCGACTCGATACAAAGGTTGATATTGATCGCTTTCGATTTAGTTTGATAGACAAATTGGACTTTGATAACTTTTATGTAGAAGACCCAACGGGCGATACTTTGCTGTTTGCCAAAACTCTGACGGTTAACCTCAATACAAATTTAGTCAACCTCATTCAACGTAAGGTTATTGTAAATGACATAACGATAGCCGATGCCAACATCCGCCTACGGCGCGATGCAGCCAACTTTAAGCATAATATTGAACTATTGCTCGCCAAATTGGCCAATCCTAATCAAGAAAATACAACTAAGAAAAAGCAGCAAAAACAAAATTCCAAAACGTTTGAACTCGATTTGGATATGCTTTATTTACGTGATATTCGCTTTTTCAAGCGAGACATCATGCGAGGCGAGGATATGACTATCGTACTTGACCGAGCCGATATTGAAGTCGATAAAATTGATTTTGCCAAAAAGCATATTGCCATCAAAAATGCCGAAATTGATAATATCAGAATGGACTTGTTGCAGTATAAACGAGATGAAGACTATTTTGACTATTGGTATTATTATATTCCGCCTGAAGATACGAGTCAAATCGCTGTCTTAGACACGACGGCTATGGAACAACCTAAAGAGTTTGTTTATACAGTTGAAAACATTCAGCTAGACAATGGGTTTTTCTTTTTTGATGATGCCCGACATGAACCCGTACGAGATACGCCAAAAAACATTTTGGACTACCAACATTTGTCCGTTGTTGATATTGAGGGAAAAGCCAAAGATTTTATGTATAAAGAAGGCGTTTTTTCGGGAGATTTATCTGAGCTTTCTTTTCGAGAAGAAAGCGGTTTTGAACTTAATAAATTAGCCGTTGACTCAGTTACTGTTTCTAACAAAAAGTTAGAACTATTTGACGTTTCGCTTATCACTCAAAATAGTAATATTGGAGATACGCTTATCTTTAAATACAAAACCTATGAAGATTACCTAGAGTTTAAAGACAAGGTGCGGATGGACATTCGATTTCACGAATCGAATGTGGCGGTAAGCGATATTACGACCTTTATTCCCAAACTCAAAACCATCAAATTCTTCAAAGAAAACGAAGGTGAAATTTTACGAGTCAATGGTCGTTTTACGGGTAAAATCAACAACCTCAAAGGCAAAAAACTCGACCTCAAACTAGGAAAAAACACCCTTATAAAAGGGAGTTTTAACTCTCGTAATTTGGCAGTTCGCAACGAAGAATCCCTCAACCTCAACCTCAAACAATTTCGCTCTACCATCCCTGCACTCAAAGAGCTTATACCTGGTTTTCGGCTTCCCGAAAATTTCAACAAGTTGGGTACTATTGATTTTAGCGGTCGTTTTGATGGTTTCTTTATTGACTTTGTGGCTTATGGAGAACTCCAAACCGCACTTGGCGATGCTCGTATGGATATGCAAATGAAATTCAACGATAGCCGCACCAATGCAAGTTATAATGGAAAATTGGCTTTGATTGATTTTGACTTGGCCAAATGGTCAGACGACCCCAAATTTGGAGTCGTTAGTTTTAGCTCGCAAGTCAAAAATGGAGTAGGGTTGACCCTAGAAACCCTCGATGCTGACTTCTCGGCGACTGTCGAAAAGTTTCCTTTTCGAGGCTATACGTATCGCAATTTGACGATGGAAGGTTCTTTCCGACAAAACTATTTTAAGGGAGATTTTAATATCGAAGACCAAAATATAGATTTTGCATTTCATGGAGCAATTGATTTTGAAAATCAAATTCCAATTTATGATTTTGATGCACAGGTCGAAAAGCTCAATTTGAAAAAACTCAATTTGAGTAAGCAAAATTTTGTCTTTGCAGGTGATTTTGATTTGAACCTTTCAGGAAACAATCTATCCGATATGGAAGGGGAGGCTTCGGTCGGACATCTCGCTTTTGTCCACAACGATAGTAATTATTACGAAATAGATACGATTTCGGTCAAATCTATTTTTGACCCCAACGGAGAACGCCACTTCAATGTTCACTCGGAAGTCTTAGATTTGGATGTCAATGGAAATTTTGATATTCAGAAAGTTCCCAATGTTGTCAAAGATTTTTTGATTGACAAATATCCTCGCTACGCTCGAAAGTTTGGAGTTCATAAGTCCGAAAAGGACTTTATCCCACATCATTTTGATTTTGCGCTTGATATAAAAGACACCAAAAATTTAACCTATCTCAT
>JAHDEQ010000025.1:6514-8430 GCA_020628755.1 Saprospiraceae bacterium | reverse complement strand
CCTAATGATTTGTTTCAGGTTCATTTTGATAAGTCTGAATTAAAAATACTTGAAGACGAATGGGAAATTTCGGAAGACAATTTTATTCGTTTTGGAAATAACTCCATTTATACTCAAAATTTTATTCTAACAAACGAAGATAAAATTATCAAAATCGAAAGCGAGGGTCAAAAAGGTTTGGCTGTTCAAGTCAGTAATTTCAATTTATCTTTTATAAACGATCATTGGGCATACCAACGCTTACAGTTCGATGCACCATTTACGATAAGGGCAAGTGCATCTGATATATTCAAGCTCCAGGGCTTGCAAGCGGAGCTTGTAGCCGATACCTTTAAGATCAATGATGACCTCTTTGGCAAATTTTTGGTCAATGCTTCTATGAAAGATTTAAAATCAAAAGCCGAAGCGACATTTAGTCTTATCAAAGACAATCAAACACTCAATGGAAGTGGATTTTATGTTTTGCCCAATACTCAAATCTTGAATAGAGGCAAAGTTTTACCAGCCAACTATTTTGATGCGACGGTTGATATTGATAACTATCCACTTAACTTTTTGGAATATCTAATTCCTAGCGGCATCTCTAATACCGAAGGCATATTTAACTCCGATACTCGATTTTTTGGAGTCCCAAGCAAGCCCAATATGGACGGCGAATTGTGGGTTTACGATGCTGGTATAACGATTGATTATTTAGGAACACGTTATTTTATTGATAAGCAAAAAGCCGTTTTGAATAATACTATGATGGATGGCACAGGTGCCATCCTAAGCGACCGTTTGGGCAATACAGCGACAGTTACGGGAGGTATAGCACATGACAATTTGAAAAACTTGCGCCTTGCCGCCCACCTTGAAACGGATCGTCTTTTGGCTTTAGAAACTGAAAAAGGAGACAATCCTATTTTTTATGGAACAGCAATTGGAAGTGGTGTAATTGATTTTACGGGGCCCTTCCATTCAGCCAATATTGTTGCTACCGCAACAACAGGCGAAGGCACTAAAATTGTTATTCCTATCTCATATGACGAAGATGGTTCAGAAGCAAATTATATCAATTTTGTGGATCGTGAAAAACGAAAACTCGAAAACGAACTCAAAGATAGTTATGAAATAAAAGGACTTAATCTCGACCTCAACCTTACGATGACCGAACAGGCCGAAACCCAAATCGTTTTTGACGAGAGAGCCAATGACCGTTTGCGAGGTTTTGGTACGGGCAATCTCCAAATGGAAATTTCTCGTACAGGTGATTTTAGAATGTATGGCAATTACAAAGTAGAGGAGGGCGATTATCTATTTACCTACAAAGTACCTAGTACGGATTTGTCGGTAGTCAACAAATTATTTACGGTAAAACAAGGTGGAACAATACGTTGGTATGGCGACCCGCTTGCGGCCAATATTGACTTGGAAGCCCAATATTCGGGTATCAATACGCCACCTTACAATCTGATAGCGGACTTCATTGAGGCCTTGCCCGACGACCAACTCAAATTGGATGCTCGTCGCAGTACAAAAGTCTTATTGACTCTATTTTTAAAAGGTCAATTAGAGCAGCCCGATATTACATTTGGAATTGATTTTCCTGATATACAAGGGCCTGTAAAAAATCTGACCTCAAACAAATTGCGTATTTTAGAGCAAGACCAACTCGAACTCAATCGCCAAGTTTTTGGCCTTATCGTGATTGGTGGTTTCTTGCCGACAGGCCAAGGTGCGCTGGGCAATCAGACCGATATTTTAATCAACAATACGGTTTCGCAAGTTATTTCCAATCAATTGTCTATTTATTTGACCGAGTTTATACGAGAATCCATTGTAGATGGCGGAGCTATTTCGGGCGTAGATTTGGATTTGAATTATAGTGAATATAAAAACGAATTCGACTCTGATTCTTATACTGCAAAAGAACT
>JAHDEQ010000025.1:0-6414 GCA_020628755.1 Saprospiraceae bacterium | reverse complement strand
CTTTCGTATCGTCGGGAGTTTGATACCTTTAAAGAGCTGTGGCAAAGTTTGAAAACTAGAAAGAAAAAGAAGAAAAAATCTAATGATTAATAAACAAATTGTGACAATTCGCTTATCCTATTTTATCTCCAAATAGTAGGAATTTTCTTTCAAATAGAAGATTCTTCGCCTGTATAATTCATTCAAAATAAGCTACTAAGAGAAAAAAACTAAAAATAATGTAACTTGTGACGAGTTAACGTCGTCTAAATTTTATTTACTTATTTCATTTAATCATTTTTTAAATTTTTGCATAAATGGATATTTCTGCTAGCATTCAAAACCTTATCAATTTATTATTTGAGTGGGCACCAAAATTAGTTGGTGCTATTGTTGTTTTGCTCATTGGATTGTGGATAATTGGTGGTTTGACCAAAGCCATTCGTCGTGCCATGGAAAATTCTGGTTTGGACAAAGATGTTGTTCCTTTCCTAACATCAATCTGTAATGTATTGATGAAAGTCATGTTGATTTTTAGTGTAGCTGGTATTGTCGGTATAGAGACCACTTCTTTTATTGCTTTATTAGGTGCCGCAGGTTTGGCAATTGGTATGGCTCTTCAAGGTACATTGGGGCACTTTGCTTCTGGTGTTATGATTATGATTTTCAAGCCGTATCGTGTAGGTGATTTGGTTGATATTCAAGGTCAATTGGGACACGTTGATGAAATCCAAATTTTTAATACTGTTCTTACTACATTAGATAACAAAAAAGTTATCATGCCTAATGGTATTGCCACAAGCGGTATCATGACCAATCTTTCTACCAACGAAACATTGCGTGTTGACTTAAATGTAGCAATGCCTTACGAGGAAGATTTTGAAAAAGTACAAAAAATTATTTTGGATGCTATCGCTCGTACTCCAAAAGTATTATCTAACCCAGCTCCAACTGTAGAAATTGAGAAGTTCGACGAACACAATGTATTGTTGTGTGTACGTCCTCATGCTACAACGGCTGATTATTGGGATGTCTATTTTGGTACTTACAAAAACGTAAAAGAAGCACTTGGTAAAGCTGGTATCAAAGTGGCTTACCCAAAGCGAGAATTAGTTAACTCTAAAGTGTTATCTAACTAAGATACTCAAACGAATAAAATTTTCGTTTCGGATTACCCGACCAGACTATTCTGAGTCGGGTAATTTTTTTTCTTGTGCAAGTCGCCATGCTTTTCCTAGCATAACAACTCTATCGTAATTTTTCATTCCTTCTGCAATGCCTTGTGCTTTTAAAAAAGCATCGTAAGTGGCATTCCTAAAGCGAGGAAAAATATCGGGATATTGGGCGTGTTCTTTATTAATAGCATCCAAATCTGCAATGATTCCTTTGGGTAAAGTTTTTCTAAAAGTTCGATATTTTTTGGGTTGATAAGCTAAAAAATTACTGGCCAAGGTTCTCCAATAACCTAAAATTCCAGAATAAGAAACAAAGGCATTTTTGGCTTGTCGGCAAGCCAAATAAGCGATAAAATTGCAAGTTCCTTCATCCCCAAAGCCATAAGCGTGTGCCAATTCATGCGCCAAAATATAAGGTTGTGTCAAAGGATGCAATCCCGCATCAATATTGCTTTCGCCTACAAAGGGGAAGTATATTCCAGCCGTACTATTCAATAATAAAACGCCTTTGGGCTTTAAAAAACGAGCATTGGGAGAGGAAGGAATGGGATAGTCATTTTTTTTCAAAAATGACTGTACTTCTTGATTTATATTTTTTTCAAAATCAGAAGGAATATAATGTTTATCAAAAGCCAATTCATTTACGGAATCAACTTTATTTCTAGCTTCGATTAAAATTGGGGTCATCAATTGCAACTCTTCCCAAAGTTCATCTATTGGTAAAGGTTTTGGTACAAAGCCCATTTGTTTTTCGATGGGTATTCTTAAATAATTATAACCCCAAAGTAGCAGAAACAGAAAGACCAAAGCTGCTATCAAATTCGTTATATTTAATGCAAAAGAGAGGATTTTGGTCGTCCATTTTTGCTCTCCTTTAAAGAGCAAAATGATTTTTTTGACCAAATAAAATAAGACTAAGCCAATGAATAGATACATCAAGGGAATGGGCGAAAGGAAACTGACCGCATCAAAGATTTTTCGTATAAGTACAAACAAACCTCGACTATAATAGGATTCAACTATTGCTGCTTGGTTTTTAAGCAAAAAGCGCAAAGCCAGAGCCAAAATCGCCAAAATTATCCAATAATTTTGACGGGCTAATTTTCCCAATTTCGCTATCATGGTTTGAAATTTGATAAATAAAGAGAAAATAGACACATTCTATAAATGACAAGATACTATTTCATAACGATTTTTTGCCTTTTTGTATTGGTTGGCTGCAACGACAGTACCAACAATCATGATAATGCTTTGCCACACAGCAATACTGCGGCAAACAATAAGATTAGTACGACCGATAAGGCAAAACTTACCAATGCTAAGGGTAAAAAAGTACAAGAGGTTGATATTTATGACATCGAACAAATGTTCGATGCTTCGCAAGGTCGCTTGCACGTATTCTCTTTTTGGAAATATGATTGTGAAGATTGCAAAACAAGTATTAAGGTTTTGCAAGAGGCACTTACTCAAATTGAGGACAGCAAATACCGTTGGATTCTCATCAATATGGACGACCAATCCAAAGCGGCGGCTGTAAATACTTATATCCGAAGCGAAAATATCTTTGGTGAAACCTACATCTTTTCGCCAAAAACAAAAAATTGGATGGATGGATTGCACGAAAGTTGGAATGGCCAAATTCCAGCTACCTTTTTCGTCTTAGAAGATGAAGAAATCAAGATGTATCTTGCTCGAAAACTAGAAAAAAATGAGCTGGAAGCCGTGCTAAATGCACTTGTATTTTAGCCTTTCAAAACTTCATTCAAATGAAAGTCCAATTCTTGGTAGTCTTGGACTTCGTGGTCAATAAATTTCTTTTTATCGGATTTATAAATCAAAGTGACGGGAATCGCTCCTTCCCAGGAAGTATCCACTCGGTCAATCCATTTGCTGGCTCGGCCATCTGCCAATAAGACCACTGAGGATTCGAGCTTGTTTTTTTGCATAAATGGAACGAGCTTATGTCCTATCAACTCCTTAAAATCCAAACTTACTAAGACGACCTTGACTTTTTCGTTTTGATAATTTTTGTGAATTTGTTCAAAATAAGGAAGCTCCGCAACACAGGGTTTGCACCATGTCGCCCAAAAATTGATAATATAAGTCGTATCGTTTTCTACCTTAAAAATATGTTCTATTTCATCAAAAGTCTCGTAAACAGGAACGGGATTTTCGCCTTTATCTTTAAAGACAAGACTTGTTATTTTTTCTGGAACAACCTCTTCTAGTGTACTTCCATCTTCAAGCGTAGCATTGACGTAGTCAATGACTTCGGTATTGGGTTCGTCTGTAGTTGCCTTATCTTTTTCAGAATTAGAAGTATTGGTACAAGCAAATCCTAAAAAGACAATCAATAATATTGGGATAGTAATTCTCATAAAAAGGAAATTTCTTATAAAAAGAAGGTACTCGAAAGTACCTTCTTTTTAAAAAATTAAATACTCTGAGTTTAATTTTTCAAATCTGTTTTTCCAGCCAAATCGAGCAAGAAAGCATATTGCATCGCCGTCTCTTTAAAACGCTTAAAACGACCAGACGCGCCACCATGTCCTGCCTCCATATTAGTATGCAAAATCAGTGGATTTTTATCCGTTTTTAGCTCTCGAAGTTTGGCCACCCACTTGGCAGGTTCCCAATATTGAACCTGCGAATCGTGCAAACCCGTCGTCACCAAAAGGGCAGGATAATCTTTAGCTTCAATGTTGTCGTAAGGCGAATAAGATTTAATATAGTGATAATAATCTTCATCTTTAGGATTGCCCCACTCATCAAATTCTCCAGTAGTCAAGGGAATACTTTCGTCCAACATCGTTGTTACAACATCTACAAAAGGCACAGCCGCAATCGCACCTTTCCACATATCAGGTGCCATATTGATGACGGCACCCATCAGCAAACCGCCCGCACTACCACCTTGTGCAAAAAGGTTTTCTTTGGATGTATATTTATTATCCACTAAATATTGACCACAATCAATAAAGTCCGTAAAGGTATTCTTCTTTTTAAGGAGTTTACCGTTTTCGTACCACTGGCGACCCATTTCTTCGCCACCACGAATATGAGCAATCGCATAAATAAATCCTCTGTCCAACAAGCTCAAGCGAACCGAACTAAAATAAGGTTCCATAGTAGCTCCATACGAACCATAACCATAGAGTAGGAGTGGGTCGCTTCCGTCTTTTTTAACCCCTTTTTTGTAAACAATAGAAATTGGTATTTGTGTACCATCTTTAGCGGTGGCATAAATACGCTCCGAAGCGTATTTATCGGCATCATAGCCGCCAACGACTTCTTGTTGCTTTAACAACTTCTTGTCTTTTGTTTTCATATTAAAATCAAAAGTCGAATTGGGAGTCGTCATCGAAGTAAAACCCATTCGCAATATATCGGTATCAAATTCTGGATTGATAGAAGTGTAAGCGACAAAACTATCCTCACCAAAATCTATATAATACTCTTTGCCTTCATTCGGAATCACTCGAATCTGCGAAATACCTTTGATACGTTCCGAAAGCACCAAATAATCTTTAAAAATATCCATGCCTTCTAGCAAAACATCCTTTCGATGTGCAATAACTTCTTTCCAATTGTCTTTGGTAGTCGCCTTTTCAGAAGTCTCCATTAGACGGAAGTTTTGCGCATCCAAATTGGTACGGATATACCACTTGTCTCCGAAGTGACTAATGCTATATTCCAATTTATTTTTATAATCACGGGGCTGGAAAATTCGGAATTTTCCATCTGGATTATCGGCTTCCAAAACTCGATACTCGGTTGCAAGCGTTTGGTAAGAACCAATAACCAAGTATTTTTTAGACTTTGTTTTATACACAAAAGTAGAGTAGGTATCGTCATCTTCATGGAAGATTTCGACATCTTTTGAAGCATCCGTTCCCAATTTATGTTTAAATATTTTATAGGAACGTAGCGCATCGTCTTTTACAGTATAAAAAATCGTTTTATTGTCATTGGCCCAAGTAACGCCACCCGTTGTATTGGGGATTTCATCCGCCAATAGCTCGCCCGTTTTAAGGTTTTTAAATTTGATGGTATAAATTCGGCGACTTAAGGTATCTTCTCCATAAGCCAAAATTTCATTGTTGGTACTCACACTTCTCCCTGCTACATTATAATAGTCGTATGGTTCGGCCAATACATTGACATCCAACATGATTTCTTCTTTGGCATCCAAAGAGCCTTTTTTACGAGCATGGATAGGATATTCTTTGCCTTCTTCATAACGCGTTATATAATAATAGCCATTGTCTTTGTAAGGCACAGACATATCCGTTTGCTTGATACGACCTTTGATTTCCTCAAAGAGTTTTTCTTGAAACCCTTTGGTGTGTCCCATCACTTTTTCCTTGTAGTCGTTTTCGGCATTCAAAAAATCCAAAACTTCTTGAGTATGAGTGTCGGGTTCTTTAGCATTTTTTTGTTCATCGCTCAATTTCATCCAATAATAATTGTCAATTCGAGTATCATTATGGATAGTCATTTCTTTTTTGACTTTCTTGGCCACAGGCGCAGGAATGTCCATTTTTTCGTACATACCAGTATTATTTTGAGTTTTATCAGTGTTTGAATTTGCAGAATCTGAATTGCAAGCGTTCATTGCGAAAAGCACAATAGTACAAAGTGCAATGTGAAGAAAAGAAGTTTTAATTTTCATAATAAAAAAATGGTTAAAGGTTTTGGTAAAAAAATAGCATTTTAGCAACTCTAAAAAAGTACTTTTGACATACTAAATTTGTTGGTTCTTCAATAGCTTGACATAAAATTAATAAAGAATGAGTGAACTCCAATTTATTCGTACAAAAGATACAGATATTAATGATTTGATGAATATTGGCAAACAAAGCTTTTTGGATGCTTATGCAGCCAAATCGGACAAAGACGAAATGGCAGAATACATTGAGCGAGCCTTTAATCCAAAAAAAGTTCAGCAAGAAATATCCAATCCTGAAGCTCAGTTTTACTTTGTTAAACAAAAAAAAGAGAATGTTGGTTATATAAAAATCCGTTGGGATAGAACGCCCGAACAATTACAAGCAACGAAGTCGCTTGAAATACAACGCTTTTATTTATTAGAAGCTTATTATGGTCAAGGAATTGGGTTGCCGATGCTTCATTTTTGCGAAGATTTTGCAAAACAAAATGATTTTGTATGGATTTGGCTATTGGTCTGGCCAAAAAATACTCAAGGTCTAAATTTTTATACCAAACATGGTTTTACCAAATTTGCCACCAAAGGATTTGA
>JAHDEQ010000266.1:3492-4802 GCA_020628755.1 Saprospiraceae bacterium | reverse complement strand
GCTCATAATACCTCAGATTACAATTTGTTTAAAGCAATTCCTCACAATACCAAAATGATTTTTTTATTTTCTTTATTTTTTTACTAACAACTTTGATAAAAAATCGTATTCGTAACAATAACTACTCATACACTTTAAGGAATGATAAAAATAAAACCTTTCAAGAAAGTTTTGGTCGCCAACAGAGGCGAAATTGCTATCCGAATTTTACGGGCAGCCTCAGAATTGCACCTCCGAACTGTTGCTATTTATACTTATGAAGATAGATATTCTTTGCATCGCTACAAGGCGGACGAAGCCTATCAAGTAGGCGATGATGACGATCCATTAAAACCCTATTTGGATATAGAAGAAATTTTACGAATCGCCAAAGAAAATGGGGTAGAAGCCATACATCCAGGCTATGGCTTCTTGTCTGAAAATGTAAATTTTGCCAGACGCTGCGAAGAAGAAGGCATTATTTTTATTGGCCCCAAAGCCGAGGTCATGAACCGATTGGGCGACAAAGTTGCCGCCAAGAAAATCGCTCGTAAAGTCAAAGTACCCATCATCGGAGACAGCAAAGCCGATATTACTAGCGATGAAATCCTGATGAAAGAAGCTTCTCGTATTGGCTTACCCATCATGGTCAAAGCGGCTGCAGGAGGTGGAGGACGAGGTATGCGAGTAGTGCGCAAAGCCGAAGATTTAATCCCAGAATTTAGGGAGGCACAAGGCGAAGCCTTGACTGCTTTTGGCGATGGTACTATTTTTTTAGAAAAATATATTGAGAATCCAAAACACATTGAGATTCAAATATTGGGTGATAAGCACGGAAATTTAGTCCATCTTTTTGAACGGGATTGTTCTGTACAAAGGCGTTTTCAAAAAGTTGTCGAAATTGCTCCTTCACTCGGCCTCAAAGAAAGTACCAAAGAAAAACTCTACAAATATGCCCTCGCCATCACCAAAGAAGTGAACTATACGCATGCAGGAACGGTAGAGTTTTTGGTTGACCAAGAACAAAATATTTATTTTATAGAAGTCAATCCTCGAATCCAAGTCGAACATACCATCACCGAGGAAATTACAGGTATAGACATCGTGCGTTCGCAAATACTCATTGCGATGGGCTACCCACTTGCCGACCCACAAATCAATATTACCAAACAAGCCGATGTTACCAAATTAGGATTTGCTATCCAATGCCGAGTTACAACCGAAAACCCCATCAATAATTTTAAACCTGATTATGGGACGCTTATCGCTTATCGTTCGGCAGGCGGATTTGGGATTCGACTCGATGCAGGAAGTGCTTATGCAGGTGCTCG
>JAHDEQ010000266.1:0-3392 GCA_020628755.1 Saprospiraceae bacterium | reverse complement strand
AAATTCATAAAATGGCTTCAAAATGAAAAGTCAATTTTATATACCGATACCACTTTTAGAGATGCACACCAGTCGCTCTTGGCGACTCGTATGCGTACCTATGATATGATGCAAGTGGCCGAGAGTTTTGCCAAAAATCACGCCGATAGTGTTTTTTCTATGGAAGTCTGGGGCGGAGCAACTTTCGATGTTTCTTTGCGCTTTTTAAAAGAATGTCCCTGGGAAAGATTGGCTCATCTTAGAAGTGCAATTCCAAATATTCTATTCCAAATGTTGCTGCGTGCATCCAACGCAGTTGGATACACAGCTTACCCTGACAATTTGGTAGAAAAATTTATTGAAGAAGCATGGAATGATGGTCAAGGAGTAGATATTTTTAGAATTTTTGACTCACTCAATTGGGTCGAAGCCATGAAAACCAGTATTCGTACTGTACGTGAACGAACGGGCGGTATTGCCGAGGCTTGTATTTGCTACACGGGCGATATTACGGACAAATCCAAGTCCAAATTTAACCTTCAATATTACTTAGATTTAGCCAAAAGGCTCGAAGATGAAGGGGCGCATATCATTGCTATTAAAGACATGGCAGGTTTGCTCAAACCCTATGCTGCCGAAAAGTTGATTAAGCAACTGAAAAAGTCGATAGACTTGCCAATTCACTTGCATACACATGATACATCTTCCATACAATCAGCTACTTATCTCAAAGCAATTGAAGCAGGAGTTGATGTAGTAGATGTGGCGATTGGCTCTATGTCAGGGCTTACAGCACAACCCAATTTCAACTCTGTTGTCGCCATGATGCAAGGCAATAAAAGACATCGCCCCATCAATTTAGAATCACTTAATCAATTCTCCAATTATTGGGAAACCGTTCGTAGCTATTATTATCCTTTTGAAACCGAATTGAGGGCAGGAACGGCTGATGTTTATACACATGAAATTCCAGGTGGTCAATATTCCAACCTTCGTCCACAAGCACGAGGCCTTGGATTAGAAGAACAATTTGAAACCATCAAATCCAATTACGAAGCGGCCAATGATTTGTTTGGAAATATTATAAAAGTGACACCTTCTTCAAAGGTCGTAGGTGATATGGCCATGTTTATGACGGCCAATAATTTGACCAAGGAAGACGTGATAAACAATGGTGATACACTGTCGTTTCCCGACAGTGTAAAGGCTCTGATGCGAGGCGACCTCGGCCAAATTGATGGCGGCTTTCCCAAAGAAATTCAAAAAATAATTCTAAAAGAAGAAGCTCCTTATACCAATCGTCCCAACGCTCATTTAAAGCCAATAGATTTTGAAAAAGAGTTATTGGAATTTCACGAACAATTTGACGATTCACTTTCAATAAAAGACTTTTTATCTTATAAACTTTATCCCAAAGTTTATACAGATTACTACGAGCATTATCAGAAATTTGGAGAAGTCAAACACATGCCGAGTCCCGTATTTTTTTACGGACTCAAGCCCAATCAAGAAATCATAGTTAGACTAGACAAGGGTAAAAATATCATTATCAAATACCTCAATATGACAGAGCCAAATGACAAAGGCTTTCGTATGGTATTTTTTAACCTCAATGGGCAAACTCGTTCTATCGAAGTCAAAGATTTAAATTGCAAAATCGAAAGCTCCGAAAATCAAAAAGTAAATGCCGATAACCAAGTTGGTTCGCCTTTGCAAGGAAGTTTGTCCAAAATTTTGGTCAAAGAAGGAGATGCCGTAGAAGTCAATTCGCCTCTTTTTGTGATTGAAGCCATGAAAATGGAAAGCACCGTCACTTCCCCTTCAAAAGGTATAGTCAAGAAAATTTATCTTTCTGAAAAAACTTTGGTCGAGCAAAATGACCTAATCTTAGAAATAGATTAAATAAATGTTTGAAAAAATACAAAACGAATTACAAGCCACCAATACAACATTGGTGGCTGTATCGAAAACCAAACCTGTAGAACAAATTTTAGAGATTTACCAACTAGGCCAACGCATCTTTGGAGAAAACCGTGTTCAAGAACTATTATCAAAAAAAGATGTCTTACCCAAAGATATTCAGTGGCACTTAATTGGCCATTTACAAACTAACAAAGTCAAGTACATTATTGATTGTGTTGACCTCATTCATTCCGTTGATAGTATCAAATTGCTCCAAGAAATCAACAAGCAAGCTGCCAAAATTGACCGTAAAATTCCAATTTTGTTACAGTTCAAAATTGCAAGTGAAGACACCAAATACGGTTTTGATTTACCAGCATTAATTCCCTTTTTAGAATCTGAAGATTTTGGCAATCTTCAAAATGTCGCTTTCCAGGGAGTCATGGGCATGGCTACATTTACCGATGACCAAGACCAAGTTAGAGAAGAATTTTCGATTCTAAAACACATCTTTACGCAACTCAAAAACCAGCATTTTCAAGATAATCAGGACTTTATACATATTTCTATGGGTATGTCTGGCGATTACAAATTAGCTATTGAAGAAGGAAGTACAATGGTAAGAATCGGAAGTTTAATTTTTGGAAATCGCTAATAGAAACTTTGCTTTTTGAGTAATTTCAATCCATCAAAAATAAGATTACAATAAAAAATATGTAAAAATATTACATATAACAAAACATATTTATTTATAAATCGTAAAGATATGTGACAAAAATTTAAAAACATTAACAAATTGCCATATAAAATCTCTATATTTACGGCACGATCTTACTTGGCAATTTGTTTGACCAAAAATCTTAAAGCGTGTTATACAAAGTTAAACTCAAGAACGCTGATGAAACAGTGTTACTAGATGACAACGTATATGAATACTTGACATCTGACCCTTACCTCGTCAAGGTTGATTTTATCAACAACCTCCGCAGGCACTCTAGCGGTTGTGCTGTTTTCCAAAAAACGTGGAAAAAAGCTGAAGGGACGTACAAGACAGAAACCATTTACTTACACAAACTTGTTGCAGAACGATTTTTATCTCAAGATAAATCTTCTTCTAACAATCTTGTAGGTGCGCTTAATGGAAACAAACTCGATTGTCGCCTCGAAAATCTAGCTTTTAGATCAAGAGCAGTAGCTAGTCGCCAACGCAAAACAAGTAGCAAAACTGGTTACACAGGCGTTTACAAAGAAAACAAAAGATACCGAGCTGTAATTTCTATCAACCGCAAGTCCGTTCATATTGGGATGTATGATACTCCCGAAGAAGCTGCAATGGCTTACAACAAAAAATCAATGGAATTGTATGGAAAAGATGGAAAAATCAATGTTATCAAAAAACAAACACCTTCGGAATCTTCAGGAGATTAAAAAAATCTGGAACAAAAATTACTGGAAAAAATTTTAAACCTTAAATTCGCATGAATTTAAGGTTTATTTTTTTAAAATTATCT
>JAHDEQ010000265.1 GCA_020628755.1 Saprospiraceae bacterium | reverse complement strand
TCGAACCTTAAACGACTGGACCAAAACCAGCTGTGTTACCAATTACACCATAGGTCTTTAACCAACTTTTTTTCAAAAGCAAGGCAAATTTATAACAAATATTAGATAATGTAAAGTTCCCTAAAGGTTTTTTTATATAAAAATCTTTAATCCATCATCAAACCTTCGTCTTTGTGGTGGGCTTTGTAGCGTCCTTTGCCAAATTTAGTCCCATTAAATTCCATTCCAAAACGCAATTCTTGCTGTTTTTCTAAAGGCAATTGCGAAAAATCGCTACATTTTTTGGAACAACAATCTTTATATTTTTCAGCACAATCTTCGCATTGAATAAATAAAATATGACAAGCGTCATTTTTACAATTGGTATGCGTATCACAAGGTTTTCCGCATTGATGGCATTTGGAAATGATTTCATTGCCAATGCGTTCGCCTAAGCGATCATCAAAAACAAAATTTTTACCCTTAAATTTATTTTCTAAGCCTTGTTGTTCCGCTTGTCGAGCATATTCAATAATGCCTCCATCCAACTGATAGACATTTTGAAAACCTTTGTGTTTGTAATAAGCACTCGCTTTTTCGCAACGAATGCCGCCCGTACAATACATAATGATATTTTTGTCCTTGTCTTTTTCTAGCATTTCTTCTACAAGGGGCAAGGCTTCTCGAAAGGTCTCTACATCAGGAGTGAGGGCATTTTCAAAATGCCCAACTTCACTTTCATAATGATTCCTCATATCTACGATAATCGTATCGTCTTGGCTGGCTAGTTCATTAAAGGATTTGGCATCGAGGTGCATTCCTTTGTTAGTCACATCAAAAGAAGAATCGTCTAAACCATCGGCAACGATTTTTTCTCGGACTTTTATTTTGAGTTTGAAAAAAGATTTGCCATCGTCTTCAATTGCGATATTGAGTCGAATACCATCCAAAAAAGTAATGTCGGACATTACTTTTTGAAAGTCATCAAAATTGTTTTTAGGTACAGAAATTTGACCATTAACACCTTCTTTGGCCACATAAATGCGTCCAAAAACTCCAACTTCTTCTAAATGGATATAAAAATAATCTCTAAAAAAATTAGGATTAGGTAAGTTATAATATTGATAAAAAGATAGTGTGATGCGTTCTTCATCACTTTCTAATAGCTGACGTTTGAGTTCGTCGCCATTGATGCGGTTGTACAATTTCATGTTTTTGAATTTACGTAAGACAATTGCAGTTTATCTGCGTAAAACAATACACAAAGATAGTAGATTTTGTATAAAATCTACTGCATACTAATTTTGCAAGATAGCAGCTTCTGTACGGTATTTTTCCCAAGCCCATGCCGAGCTCATAATATCATCTATGCTACGGGTAGGTTGCCAACCTAGTTTTGAGAAAGCATTCTCGTTGTTGGCATAAATGGCAACAACATCACCAGGGCGACGAGGCCCCATCTCATAGTTGAGTTTTTGACCCGATACTCGTTCAAATGCTTCTACAGCCTCTATGACGCTTACTCCTTCTCCAATACCTAGATTAAACACCTCGCAATTGGATTCATTTTTATTTTCTAGCAAATATTGAAGAGCCTTTGTATGAGCATTAGCCAAATCCATCACATGAATATAATCACGCACACAGCTACCATCACGTGTATCATAATCACTTCCGTGAACAAACATTTTTTCACGTTTACCTATTGCTGTTTCGGTTATTACAGGCACTAGGTTGGTTGCCTTATTTATAGGTAATTCGCCTATCAAAGCACTTTCATGGGCACCCGCAGGATTGAAATAACGCAACAAAATAGATTTATTGTCTTTATTGACTTTTGAAAAATCTTCTATGATGTGTTCGCCCATTTGCTTGGTACGTGCATAGGGGCTTTCTGCTTCCTGAAAAAGTGTCTCCTCCGTCACAGGCAAATCCGTAGCATTGCCATATACCGAACAAGATGACGAAAAGATAAAGTTGGGCACTCCAAATTCTTTGCAACACTCCAACACATTCATCAAGCTATTCAAGTTATTTTGAAAATATAATAAGGGCTTGAAAACCGATTCGCCTACACTTTTGAGTGCGGCAAAATGAATAACCCCATCGAATTGTTCGTTGGCAAAAATTCGTCGAGTTTTTTCTAAATCACATAAATCAACGGTATAATTTCGGACAGTTTCTCCTGTAATTTCACGAATACCATGCATGACCCGAATATCCGAATTCATATTATTATCAACAGAGATAGGTTCAAATCCATTGTTGATTAAATCAACAATGGTATGGCTTCCTATAAAGCCACAACCACCAGTAACTAAAACTTTTTTCATGAGGTGCTTTTATTTTATTAGTATCAACTTTTTCTAAAGTAATGTAAAGGTAAAATAATTTATTCGATTCAAAACTCCATTTTGTTACATCAACCGAGCAAGATTATAGTTGCTATGCCAAATGCAATGCCCGAAACAAAGAGTACCCACTCTCTTTGTTTCATTTTGCAAAGTTCTATCGCTATATATGATAAACCCAATATAAAAGCTACAATTATCAATTGTCCAATTTCTAGTCCTATATTAAAAGCAAATAATTGCTTTGCAATAGATTGTTGCCCTGGCATCATTGCGGAACGCAAAAAATTAGAAAATCCCATACCATGTATAAAGCCAAATAATAATGCCAGCCAATAATTGAGTTGCCATTTTTTCAACTCTAAAGTAGGTTTTGAAACAATGTTGTAAATACAAGTTATTAAAATAGTGATAGGAATTAGCGTTTCGATTAATTCAGATGAAAATGTAATAATATCGAAAATTGCTAATGTCAAAGTCAAAGAATGTCCAATGGTAAATGCAGTTACCATTAAGGCAACTGCTCTCCACTGCTTTAGGGTGTAGATGGCACATAGTGCTATCACAAATACAATGTGGTCATAGCCATTTATATCAAGAATGTGCTGCAGCCCAAGTTTAAAATATACTGAAAACATAAACTTTTCTATTTTGTAAGCGAAATTTAAAGGTCTAGTTTTTTAAATTCAAAATAAAATAGCGAACTTTCCATTAAATATTTGTCCTATATGTTTTAATATACGTCTAAGATATAGGAAATACCTAAAATTATGAGAAAAATGGGTCCAATAGCAGGAATTTTAGCAGGCATCGCTGCCGTAGTATTTTTTATATTTAGAGGAATGTCTTCTAATGATACCGAATTGGCAACTTCTAATGTTGGTTCGGTTTTGCAAGATACATCGTCTCATGGGCAAGCACCCACAAGTCACTCCAACAATAGTTCTAGTACCTTAAAAGTTCCTGAACGCTGGAAGTGTACTCCTTATGAACAAGTAGGTCTCATAAAGGCCAACCATTCTGAAGCAGATATTAAAAAATTTATTGGCGAAGAAAATGTCGTTCGTGAACAGCTCGGTCGAGAATGGGGCGAAACAATTCCTGGTACAATTGTTTATCCAAATATTCCCAATCAACTAACCGTCGAATGGCGTGATGGTCGAGCTTATGAGGTCATTGAAAGTATTCGCATCGAAGGCGAAAACTCCGATTGGCAAACTACGCAAGGCATCAAAATCGGAACGACACTTGAGGAATTAAAAGCCATTAATGGAAAAGATTTTGATTTTTATGGCTTTGAGTGGGATTATGCAGGCAAGGTCGGTGATTGGCGCAATGGAAAAATCTCTAATGGCATTGTCGTATTTTTAACGCCCGATAATCCACGCGCTATTTTTCCTGAAATGATTGGTGATACCTTATTTTCTGCATCGCATCATAAAACTGCAGAAGCTAAATTGAAAGTATCCGCTATTGAAATTAAAATGCGAAAGGGGATTCACTTTTAAAATATAGAGAGGAGAGCAAAGGAAACTTTAAGTTTCCTTTGCTCTTTAAGATTAAGCTAACTGTACATCAATATTTAAGGTCACTTCATCCGTCAATTCTACGGACTCTCCTGTTGCTAGGCCATCTACCATTTTCAAATCTACAGCTAGGATTTCATTACAAATGTATTCATTGAATTTGCTCATTGCAGCTTCAATGATTTCGTGTTTTTCTATAGCAACTTTGATTTTATCGGTTACATTAAAATCTTTGTCTTTACGGATATTTTGAATGCGATTGATTAATTCTTTAGCCATTCCTTCTGCTCGCAATTCATCTGTAATTGTGATGTCTAAAGCAACAGTTAAAGAACCATCCGTTGCAACTAAAAGACCAGGAATATCATCAGCACTGATTTCAAAATCTTCTAAAGTCAATTCGTGAGTCGTATCTCCAACAACTAATTCGTATTTACTTGATTTTTCAAGATTGGCAATGTCCTCTTGACTCATGGTATTGATAGCTGCGGCAGCAGCTTTCATGTCTTTGCCCAAGCGACGACCTAAAGTTTTAAAATTCGGTTTGATTTTCTTTTTAATCACACCAGAAGCGTCGGTCAAATATTCAATTTCTTTAACATTAACTTCAGCTAAAATCAAATCTTTTACACCATCTACTTGTTCAATAAAACTTGTATCTAAAACAGGAAGTAAGATTTTTTGAAGTGGTTGACGAACTTTGATTTGAACATCATCTCTTTTACGCAAAGAAAGCACCAGCGATGAAATACGCTGTGCGTAGTCCATGCGTTGCTCCAAATCTTTATCAATAGCTTTTTCATCTGCTACTGGAAAATCTGCCAAGTGAACGGATTGATTTTCTTCTTTGCCTGTTGCTTCATTTAAGTTTTTATACAACCAATCTGAGAAGAACGGTGCAACAGGTGCCATCAATTTTGTGATGGTTTCCAAGCAAGTATAAAGCGTTTGATAAGCTGC
>JAHDEQ010000264.1 GCA_020628755.1 Saprospiraceae bacterium | reverse complement strand
TCTTGACAAAATTGTAAAACAGCCATCGAAATGGATCTATCCGAAATTTCTTTTTTACTGACATGGTAAGTAATAAAATAGGGTACTACGGTGTTTATTGTGGGTCGAATGAGGTTTACTAAACTTCTTTCAATTTAAAAGCGGTAAATTAAATAAACCTTGTACCTTTATTAGCGACAAGTTTAGTAAACCTTTGCCCTATTTCATACCCACAGTTTTTATCATAGAGCCTAAAATACTAAGCAGGATACTAAGCAGGACACTTTAGTTATTTCATATAATACCAGCAGTTTATAAAATATCAACTACTAAATGATTAAAAAATAGAGTGTCCTGCTTACTTGCTATAGCTTAGAAACGATTTATCATTTGTATGGCTCGACCTGGCGTATAAGGTGCGTCGGCGTCTTCCAATTTTTGCTCTAAGGCTGGCATATCGTCATTTGCCAATGTCTTGATGGCAGCAAGTATTGGCTCAAATTCTTCTTTTGCAATGGCAAAACTATTCATGTGGGTTTTGGTAGGCGAAGAAGTCGAGTATTTTTGTTCATAGTCAATCCATCCGATACGAGTAGCTGGAGATGGTGGCTGGTCAATGTCCAAACGTGATTTGATAGGATCGCCATTGAGTTGGCGACGCAAGTCTTTAAGCTGTAAATCTATTGCGTTGGCATCGGCGAGGAGTCCGTCCATAGGTTGTTCTACTTGTTTGATGGCTTGTTGGATATGGCGCAGTTTATCGTCCAGTTCGCTCATCATATATTGTGCACCTTGAATCGCACGAGACAGCTCTGCAACTTCACGTTGGAAAGCCACTTTGTCTTCTCGATTGCCTGGAATTGAAGATTCGTTGAGTGCTTTCACATCAAATGACTTCGCCTCTCCCACATCTTTGATTTCGCCATCAATATAAGTTGCCATTGATACGCTGTATGTTCCAGGTTCTACCAATGTTCCTTCTTCTACACCTGCAAATGGATTGTAAAAACTGGATTTATTCAGGTTAATAGGTTCTTTGGAAGCGTAACGCAAATCCCACTCCAATCGGTGCAAGCCTTGACTGATTCCTTTGGTTATTTTACGAACAACTTTACCTGAATTATCTTTGATGGTAAAAATCAGTTGAGGTTTGAACTCTTCTGATTCCTCTAACAATTCCTCGTAGGTTGGGTAAGGATTTCCTTTTCCATCTTTGGCGTCTTTAGCATCTGCTTTGCGGCGTTCATCTTTTTTAGATTTGACAGATTCTGAAACATAATAGGTAATGAGTGCAACGGGGTCGAGATTTTCACCTGTATAGAAACTATCACCTTGGAAGGATTTACCTGGCAGACCTAGTGGCGCCGATTGTTCGTATTGCAGGGCGTCCCGCACTGCAAAGACCATGGATTCAGCAGGAGCTTTATTTTCAATTTGGCGTAAAGCCGAGTAATCATCCATCACATAAAATCCTCGTCCAAATGTTCCTAAAACGATGTCATTTTCACGTTTCTGAATGGCAATATCTCTGACCGCAACCGTCGGCAAACCATTTTTGATTTGCTTCCAATGTCCACCGCCGTTGGTAGAAATAAAGAAGCCAAATTCTGTCCCACAAAAAATCAAATCTTTATCTTCATGATCTTCTTCGATAGAATAAACCGAACCTCTTTCGGGTAAATTATTGGAAATTTTTCGCCAAGTTGCGCCCTTGTCGGTACTCTTATAAATATAAGGTTTGAAATCGCCATATTTGTGGTGATTGAAGGCGGCATAAATCGTATTTTCGTCGTGTTGCGAAGCATAAACTGCATTGACATAAGTACGATTCGGTACGCCCGAAATATTATCGACTTTACGCCAATTGTTGCCTCCATCTTCTGTGATTTGAATCAAGCCATCATCTGTTCCTACAATGAGAAAATCTTTATTGATGGGCGATTCTGAAAAGGCGACAATTGTTCCATAAGGCGAAGTTGAACGGTTTTTGGCAACTGCATCAATACCCCAAATTCTGTCCATTACTTTGAGTTCGTTCCGATTGACTTGGCGTGTCAAGTCATCGCTGATGACTTCCCATTCGTTGCCATAATCGTCACTTCGGAACAATTTGTTCGCTGCAAAGTACAAACGTCCTTTGGCATGTTGACTAACAGCGAGTGGTGCATCCCAATTCCAACGATAAGCATTTTCGTCCTTGCGCTCTTTGGGTTGAATGCCCGTTTCTTCTCCCGTCAAACGGTCATAGCGTACCAAAACTCCATATTGCGATTGGGCATAAACGATATTGGGGTCGTAAGGATCAACTTGCGACTCGAAGCCATCGCCACCATGCGTAATAAACCAATCGGAATTCATGATTCCATGTTTGGTGCGTGTACGGGCGGAACCTCCAATACTAAAATTGTCTTGTGTTCCACCATAGATATTATAGAAAGGTGCGTTGTTATCAACCGCCACTTTGTAGAATTGAGTTACAGGAAGATTGGCTTTAAAATCCCATGTTTTGGCAGCATCCCAAGTTTCGTAGATTCCGCCATCGCAACCGACAAGCCAATGTTTATTGTTTTGAGGATTAATCCACATACAATGGTTGTCAACGTGTTTGGTGTCCTCTCCTACTTTACTAAAAGATTTACCTCCGTTATGACTCACACTCATCCAAGTATCCATCGAATAAACGGTGTTGGCATCAACAGGATCGGCAATGATTTCTTGGTAGTAATTTCCACTTGTTACATGACCACCTTGTTTTTGCCAACTTGCGCCGCCATTAGTGGATTTGTAAAATCCACTTTTGCCTTGTGCCGCTTCAACAATAGCATAAATAATTTCAGGATTGGCAGGAGAAATTGCTAAACCAATACGTCCAATATCAACACTTGGTAAACCGCCATTGGCCTTATTCCAAGTTGTACCTCCATCTGTAGATTTATAAATGGTAGATTCGGGTCCACCTCCTAAATAGGTAAACACATGACGACGGCGTTGAAATGCCGCTGCATATAAAACTTGTGGATTGGTTGGGTCAATCACCAAATCGGAAACGCCTGTATGTTCGTCAATTTCGAGGACGGCTTCCCAAGTGTCGCCGCCATCAGTCGTTTTATAGACACCTCGATCGCCACCTTCGTTCCAAAGTGGACCGATAGCTGCTACCCAAACGACATCAGAATTGTCGGGATGGACAATAATTTTGCCGATGTGTTCGGACATTTTGAGTCCTTTGTGTTTCCAAGATGCACCTCCATCGGTTGATTTATAAATTCCATCTCCGTAAGCGACACTTCGTTGATTGTTATTTTCGCCTGTTCCTACCCAAACAATGTTTGGGTTTTTATTGTCTAGCGTTACACAGCCAATCGAGTATGAACCTTGTCCATCAAAAATAGGTTGGTAAGTTGTCCCTGCATTCGTCGTTTTCCAAACTCCACCTGAAGCTGTTGCTACGAAGTATTCGTAAGGTCGGTCAGGGTGCATCGCAAAGTCCGAAATTCGTCCCGAAGTAAAAGCAGGGCCGACACAACGAAAATTGAGTCCCGAAATTTTGAGTTCATCCATTGGATGTTTGGTTTCGGAGGTTTCGGTTGTGGACTTTTTAGATTTTTTTTGAGCTGTGGTTGTTTGAGGAATACTGAATAAAAATATTCCTAGTACAATTAAAATGATGTAGTTTTTCATTTTGAAAGATTATTTTAGTAGGCAAGTTGAAAATCTATATGGCAGCTTTCATGCTTACCAGCTAGCTAGACAGGCTTGCGGGATATTTATCTCGAAGTTGGAAACCTGTCTGCGAACAGGCAAGCTTCGAGGAACGTATTTTGATTAGTTAGCTAAATTAGAAAAATCGTAGAAGTAAAGGGCTTTTAATGTGATTTTTTTATTTTTGAGAATTATAAAATTTGTGTTTATGTATCTATGTGTATGCGTGTTTATGGAAGAAAAACACCAACACACAAACACATAGACACGCAAACACATACAAGCATGTCTAGTATATTTTCAAAAATTGTTGCTGGTGATATTCCTTGTCATAAAATTGCTGAAGACGAGAATTATTTGGCTTTTTTGGATATTAATCCTATTGTAAAAGGTCATACTTTGTGTATTCCCAAAAAGGAAGTGGATTATATTTTTGATGTGGATGATGAAAACCTCGGTGGTTTGATGGTCTTTTCTAAAAAGGTAGCTAAAGCTATTGAAAAAGTGATTCCTTGTAAGCGAGTTGGGCTTATGGTTATTGGTACAGAAGTTCCGCATGCGCATATTCATCTCTTGCCTTTTCAGACGGAATCGCAATTGAGTTTTGCTAACCCTAAGCTGTCGCTTGGCCAAGAGGAATTGGCGAAGATTGCGCAGGAAATACGGGAAGTTGTGTGAACAAGATTTTTGGGATGCACAGGATATGACAGGATTTTTTTGATTTTTTCTCATTTGCTACGCAAATGAATCGTGTCATATCGTACAAATCTTGTACTGACATTATTTTTAGGTAACCTATAATTATCACTTTATGAATATTGATACTATCACACACAAAATAATTGGTTGTGCCATGACTGTTCATAATACATTGGGTAATGGTTTTCAGGAGGTGATTTATCAGCGTGCATTGGCATTAGAGTTGGAGGAGGCTAAGTTGTCTTTTATTCGAGAAATGGAAATGGCTATCCATTATCGAAATCGACAAATTGGTACTCGAAGGGTAGATTTCTTTGTTGAAGATGCCGTCATGTTGGAATTAAAAGCTGTAGAAAAAATAGAAAAAGTACATCTTGCTCAAGCTATCAATTACTGTGAGGCTTATAGTATTGCTGATGGTTTGCTTATCAATTTTGGGGCAACGAGTTTAGAATTTAAACGTGTTTATAATCGGAAATTGAGAAAGTAGGCGGAACAGGATTTTTTTTGATTTGCAGGATGCGACAGGATTTTTTATTTTTTCATTTGCTTTGCAAATCAATCGTGTTATATCTTGTTAATTTTCTTAATCCTGTGCTGCATTTTTCCAAATTCCACTCTTCATTTCAAAAACAAAACAATCCTCTCCATCAAAATTTCTTTCTTCGACAAATTGAAATCCTATTCTTTTATAAAATCGGTGGGCTTTGG
>JAHDEQ010000263.1 GCA_020628755.1 Saprospiraceae bacterium | reverse complement strand
ATTCAAACCATAAGAGCATTGCTCTGATAATTTAAATTTTAGAGACATGAATAAATGGCTTTTTTTGCTGTTTTTGGGATTGTTTACAATCTCAAATGTTGGATTTTCACAAGACAAAGACTTTTACGACACCAGTTATATTCCCGAAATTCGCTTAAACTTTCCCAATAAAAATTGGGCACAACAGCTTGACTCACTTCGTTTGGTCGGCAACGGCTTGTTGTTTGGGACTGCAAAAGTGGACGGTAAAACCTATAAAAATATAGGTGTTCGTTATCGAGGCAGCAAGTCTTTTACTACGGGCGGCAAACGCAATTCGCTTCATATTAAGCTCAATTACATCAATAAAAAACAAAATCATCAAGGGCATAAAACCATTAAACTATCCAATGCACTACGTGATCCGAGTTTGATACGTGAGGTTTTGGGCTACGAAATTGCACGTAAATATATGCCTGCACCCAAGGCAAATTACACCAAAGTATATATCAATGATAAATACTATGGCTTGTACGTAAATGTAGAGGATGTAAGTGAGTTCTTTTTGAACGAACATTTTGGTTCTAATGAAAATACTTTTTTAAAATGCTCACCTGATACTCGACAAAAGCCGAGCCCAGGTTGCAAAAAGAATATTTTTGCATCGCTAGAGTACGAAGAAGGCGCACATTGTTATTTGCCCAATTACGAACTCAAATCCGATGATGGTTGGGATGATTTGATTGAATTGTCAAATATTATAACCAACAAACCGAAGCAAATCGAAAAAGTACTCAATGTCGATCGTACATTGTGGATGCACGCTTTCAACAATGTTTTGGTCAATTTGAGTAGCTATTCTGGTAATAAAAGCCAAAATTACTACTTGTACAAAGATGATAAAGGACAGTTTAATCCCATAATTTGGGATTTAAACCTAGCATTTGGTAGTTACAAAAATGTAGGAGGTGGCTCTGATTTGGGATTGCGTGAGCTACAAGAACTGGACCCGCTTTTGCATAAAAATAGTCCTACTAAACCGCTTATAAGTCAATTGCTCAAAAATCCTGAGTATGAAAAAATCTACTTAGCACATATTTACCAAATCATTTATGATAATTTTGTAGATGGAGAATATGTCGAGCGTGCTGAAGAGTTGCAACGTTTGATTTCTAATGATTTATTTTCGGATAAAAACAAATTTTACGAGCACGATGAGTTTTTGAAAAGCCTGACGACGACCATCGGTCGTCGTTCAAAGATTCCTGGTATAGTAGAGTTGATGTCTAAACGAGCAAGGTTTCTAAAAAAACATCCCAAATTGGCCATTGTTCCACCTAATGTAACCAATGTTACCTTTCAAAGAAGAAAAGAATTGTCCTCTACCCAAATCGAAACTTTTCAAGCAAAAGTTACCGTTGACCAACGTCCCAAACGAGTAAAAATGTATTATCGTTTTGCTAAAAATCAAGGATACAAAAGTATATTTTTGAGCGATGATGGCAAAAATGGCGATAGCAAAGCCAATGACAATACCTTTGAAGGAACAATTGACCCGAAAGGAATGTACGAAAAAATGGAATATTATATCGTAGCAGAAAATCCTGCTGCAATGACTTTCAATCCGCCTAACTATATGTTTGAGCCACATACGGTAACTTTGGAGGAATTGAATAGATAAAATAATTTTAAACATTACCTATTATTAAACAATAAATAGAGATTTGGCATAGTTCAAGCATTGTAAAAATTAGTGCTTGAACTATTTTTTTTTAGACTTACCGATATGAGTAGAACTTTATACCTAATTTCGATTTTTTTACTCTTTTCTTTTTTTAGTAGAAGTCAGGATTTCTACAACATCAATTCCGTAAAGGACATCAAAATTACTTTTGAAGAAAGTAATTGGGCTCGTATGCTCGATTCGCTCAAATATGCGGGAAACAAGGACCGCCTTATCGGAATCGTAGAAATTAATGGCAAACGCTATGAAGGCGCAGGTATTCGTTACAAAGGCAATAGCTCTTACTATAATGTCAAGAAAACCGACTCGCCCAAACTTCCATTTAATATTAAAATCAATTATACCAATAAAGAACAAAAACTTCCTGGCGATTATACGACTATCAAATTGTCCAATGTTTTTAGAGATCCAAGTTTTGTACGAGAGGCTTTGTCCTACGAAATTGCACGTAAATATATGCCCGCTTCGCAAGCCAATTTTGCAAGGGTTTATGTCAATAATGAACTGATTGGACTCTATAATAGTGTAGAATCTGTGGATGCAAATTTTTTAGCAAAACACTTTGGTCAAAACGAAGGTTTGCTAATGAAGTGTGACCCTGATGATTTGGGAAAAGCCAAAAAGTTGCCGACAGGAGTCAAAGGTTGTAAAATTGGCGATTACGCCAATTTAGCTTATGTAGGTGACGCTCCTGCTTGCTATGCGCGTTTGTACGAAATGAAGTCGGACTCAGGCTGGCAAGAACTCATACAACTAACCAAATTACTCGAAAAATCGCCCGAAAAAATTGCCGAAAAACTCAATGTTGACCAAACTCTTTGGATGCACGCCTACAATAATGTGCTAGTCAATTTAGACTCGTATTCGGGGCGTTTGTGCCACAATTATTATATGTATTTAGATACAAGCGGCGTTTTTCATCCCATAATTTGGGACTTGAATTTATCTTTTGGAGGGTTTCGATTTGCTGATGAAAAAGCACCTTTAACCGACCAAACCATGCAAGAAATGAGTCCATTTTTGCATTATAAAAATACCAATCGCCCTTTGATTAATCAATTGTTGAGCAATGCTTTGTACCGAAAAATATACATTGCTCATATCCATACGGTTTTAAAAGATAATTTTAGCAATGGCGAATATGCTCGCCGCATCCAATCCATGCAGCAGTTTTTGGATTTTTATGTCAAAAATGATGAGAATAAATTGTATGAATACGAATCGTTCAAACTCAACGCCGAGCAGACTGCGCCAGCAGGCGGCAAAACCAAAATAATTGGTGTCAAACAGCTTATGGAAGCCCGAACGGCTTACCTAAAAGGACATCCTATTTTACAAAAAACACAACCTACTATTGCTACTCCTAGCTATCAAACACAGAATGACACCCTCAATTTTAGTGTCAAAGTAGAGGGAGCTATTGATGTTTATTTAGCTTATCGTTCAGGAAAACACGGCAATTTCAAAATGCAACGAATGTTTGACGATGGAGAACAAGGCGATGCCCAAGCTGCTGATGGCATTTATAGTTTAAAATTGCCCAAAATAGAAGTTAAACACTATTATATCGTAGCAGAAGCTGAGAAAACGGCCCAACTCTCGCCCGAAAGAGCGAGTTGGGAGTTTCATGAAGTCAGATAAGTTGGTTTTGAAACGCAACTTTATATATAGCTTACACGTTTTCTAAAATATACTGCATTTCCCTTTCCGAAATAGACATTTCGACTCTTATTTCACTAAATTTTTTTGAAAATTTCTCTAATTTTTAATTGATATTAAAAATTGGGATAATATTTGATTAGATAATATTATAAATTTATCTCAACTATTAACAATGGAAAAACCGAATTCGGTTTTTTATCCCATTAACAATGAACTTTATTATGAGACCATTTGTATTAGGTATCTTACTAATTTTTAGTATTGGATTCGTCCAATTGCAAGCTCAAGACAAAGAAAAAATGAATCCCAATATTTGGGAAGGCAAGGTCTTGTTTATAGACCATTTTTCATTAGCCGACAATACCGAAGGACTCGAAAGAGGCATCGGACTCGGTTTAGAGGCGGGCTATCACCGCCATCTTTCCAACTTGATTTCGGTTGGTATTCCTTTCAAAGTTGCGGTGGCCGACATACCTAATGTAGGCGATTTTGATGACCGTATTCGATTGATTAGTTTAGATTTGGTGGCTCGTATTCGAGGCTATAAGCCCGAAAACAAAGTCGTGCCTTATGGTTTTGTTGGGGTAGGAGGTGTTTTTGAAAGTATAAATGGTGAAAGTAATGATAATACATATTTTCAAATCCCTTTGGGTGCAGGCTTACATTATCGCCTAGGACCTTGGGGTTATGTATCTGCGCAAGCAGAATACCGTATGACCGCTACCCAAGAATTTGACCGTAATAACTTACAATTGGGGCTGGGTTTTACTTGGCAAATTGGCAAAGGCGAACCCAAAAAAGAAGAGCCAAAAGTTATGGACTTGATTGCTGATTCTGATGAAGATGGCATTCCTGACAAAGACGATGAATGTCCAACTGTTGCGGGCATACAAGCCTTTAAAGGTTGTCCTGATACCGACGGCGACGGCATTGCGGATTCCAAGGATAAATGCCCCGATGAGGCAGGAAGTGCTGCCGCAATGGGTTGTCCAGATAGCGACAATGATGGTGTTCCTGATGTTGAAGATAAATGCCCTGAATTAGCAGGTACTTTGATGGGCTGTCCCGATTTTGATAATGACGGTGTTCCGAATAATGAAGATGAATGTCCTGATTTGGCTGGCTCGCTCAATGGTTGTCCTGACAAAGATTCGGACGGTATAGCTGATAAAGACGATGCTTGTCCTGAACTAGCAGGTGTAGCTTCTAATAGAGGTTGTCCCTTGGCAACAGATTCGGATGGTGATGGTGTAATTGATAGTGCCGATGCTTGCCCAACTATTGCTGGCTCGCCTAGCAATAGAGGCTGTCCCGCTATCAAAGCAGAAGAAAGACAGGTGCTAGAATATGCGATGCAAGCAGTCCGTTTTGAGACAGGAAGCGCAAGGCTACGTGCGGAATCTTATGGCATACTTGACCAAGTGGCACAAGTCGTCAGAAACAATCCTTATAACAACCTTCGTATCAATGGACACACTGATAATACAGGTAGTACAGGTAATAATTTGAATTTGTCAGAACGTCGAGCCAAGGCTTGTTTTGATTATTTAAAAAGTGTAGGTATTGACCCACTCAAAATGGCTTATGTGGGCTATGGCGAGGATCGTCCAATCGCCGACAACGACACCTCCGAAGGTCGTCGTCTCAACCGCCGTGTGGAGTTTGAGCTTTATATAGAGTAAAAAATAGTTGAAGATAGAATACATTTGGGAGTAACTTTTGATTTGAAAAAAGTTACTCCCTTTTTTATTTACGAATCCTTTCGTATTTTTGAAAAAAA
>JAHDEQ010000024.1 GCA_020628755.1 Saprospiraceae bacterium | reverse complement strand
ATATCTTGCTGATTCAACAGAAATATGGAGCTTATCAAGGACAATGGGCTTTACCAGGTGGTTTTGTGTTAGACGGTGAAGGACTGACTCAAGCTGTTCATCGAGAATTGAAAGAAGAAGCAGGAATCACTGTCAAGTATTTAGAGCAACTTTATACGTTTGGTGATGATATAAATCGTGATAGTCGAGCACAAGTTATCTCAGTCAGTTATTTTGCTTTAGTTGATGCTTCTGCTTTTGAACTCAAAGCAGATACGGATGCAGAAGATGCACAATGGTTTGCCTTAGATTCGATTCCCAAATTGGCTTATGATCATTCGAAAATTATTGATATCGCTTATAAAAGATTGCAAGCCAAAGTTCGTTATCAACCTATTGGGTTGCATTTGCTACAACCCGAATTTCCATTCTCTGATTTAGAGCATCTCTATTCTGCTATTTTACAAAAAAAGATAGAACGCCGTAACTTCCGCAAGAAAATCCTCGATTTTCAGCTTCTCGAAGAAACGGGTAAATTCAAAAAAGAAGGTAGTGGTCGCCCTGGAAAAATCTATCGCTTCAATACTACTCAATATCAACAACTCTTAGAAGAAGGCTTCAACTTAGAACTCAAATCGGTCAATACATAATAAAATGTAACAGCGACTTTAGTCGCTGAATATCAAGAAAGGCAGCTAAAGCAACCTCTACAATTCTTGTATCACCTATTTTTTACGTTGATTTTTCCATTTTTAAGGTTCAAAGTGTTAAAATTTTAGCTTTTTGCGTAATTTTTACACAAAAATTTGCAACAAAACAAGTTCGTTTGTAATTTGCGTAAAAAATACGCAAAAATGTTTCTTAATTTATCAAATAGCTTCAATCCTTACAAAGCATCAACAGAACAAACAATAGCTTATGAGTTCTTCACCTTTTCAGGTGGAGAACCTCATATTAAAATTTTGACGAACAATTTAAAAGGCAAACATATCTCAATCAGCATCCGCATTCAGACTTTTAATAATTTAGGAAAATTAGTAGTAGCTGTGGATGCGCTTAAAAGAATGCAAATTGCATCTTTTGAATTGTTGATTCCATATTTTCCAGCAGCAAGGCAAGACCGTGTGATGGTACAAGGCGAAGCCTTGACCGCAAAGGTTTACACTTCAATCATCAATGATTTAGGTGCAAAACAAGTGACTGTTTTTGACCCACATTCTGAAGTTGTACCTGCATTATTAGATAATTGTACGGTTATAGACAACACCAACTTTATTCAACAATGTTTGAATAAGCTACCAAGTAATATTTGCTTGATTTCACCAGACGGTGGCGCACTCAAAAAGATTTATAAACTTGCTCAAAAGTTGGGTGGTTTGCCTGTCGTTCAATGTGCTAAATTGCGAAATGTAAAAACAGGAAATCTATCCAACTTTGAAGTTTATACCGATTCTTTAAAAGGAAAGCATTGCTTGATTGTGGATGATATTTGTGATGGTGGAAGAACATTTTTGGGATTAGCCGAAAAGCTAAAAACAAAAAAACCAGCTTCGCTGTCTTTAGCCATCTCACATGGAATTTTTAGTCGAGGGGCAGAAAAATTAACCAAAAACTTTAAACACATTTTTAGTACCGATTCTTTTCAACCAAGTATTGAAATCCAAGGGGTTGAAATTATAAAATTAGAAATGGATTAATCACTTCAAGGTTAGCTTTACTAAACTTAGCTCAATAAGTTATCCCCCCGCAAGTTTAGGAAAGCTTTAAAGCCTTTTGACTCAAAAAAAATATTGACAAAATGGACTATTACCTTAATTCTGAAAATACATATCAACGGCTAGAAAGAGAATATCAACAATACAATGCTTTGGTCGTTGCCTTTGATTTTGATAACACCGTTTACGATTATCATCAAAAAGGATTAGAATTTACTCAAGTAATTGAGCTATTGCGCCAACTTAAACAAATCGGTTGTTACCTCATCATTTTTACGGCAAATGATGATTATGAATTTATAAAAGAATACTGTACGAAATCAAAAATACCTTATGACTCGATTAACCAAAATCCTCCCTTTTACCAGACTCAATCTCCCAAAATCTATTACAACGCTCTACTCGATGACAGGGCAGGACTAAGAGAGACTTACGATTGTTTGTCTCGCTTAGTCAAAAAGTTTGGAAAATAATCGGCAGATAAATCAGCCGACATTTATCAAAGAACTAAAAATAAGTAACATGCTAAATCCAATCCACCTTACAGACGGTTACAAACTTGACCATCGCAGACAATATCCTGAAGGAACAAATCTAGTTTATTCTAACTGGACAGCGCGTAAAAGCCGACATCCTGAAATTCAGGAAGTCGTGTTGTTTGGCTTACAATATTTTATCAAAAAATACTTGATAGAAGATTTCAATCAACACTTTTTTAATCGCCCGAAAGCAGAAATTATCCGAAAATATACGCGTCGAATCAATAATTATTTGGGAAACAATCAAGTGGAGATTCAACATATTGAAGCACTACACGATTTAGGATATTTGCCTATAAAAATCAAAGCTTTGCCCGAAGGAAGTAGCGTGCCGATTAAAGTGCCGATGTTTACCTTGTACAATACCTTGCCCGATTTTTTCTGGTTGACCAATTACTTGGAAACTTTGATTTCCACAACCGTATGGATGCCTTGTACCTCGGCAACCCTCGCCAAACAATACCGCAAAATATTGGATAAATACGCTCACGAAACTTCATCTATTCCTCAATTTGTAGATTGGCAAGGACACGATTTTTCGATGCGAGGCATGGCAGGAATCGAAGCAGCCGTCATGAGTGCGGCGGGACATTTACTCTCTTTTACAGGCACAGATACAATACCAAGTATTGATTTTTTAGAAGAATACTATAATGCCAATAGTGATACTGAAATCATTGGTGGTTCGGTGGCAGCTACGGAGCATTCGGTGATGTCAATGGGAACGAACGAAGGCGAATTTCAAACCTTCAAGCGACTAATTACAAAAACGTATCCATCAGGAATTATCTCAATCGTTTCGGATACCTGGGATTTATGGAAAGTCTTGGGCGAGTATTTACCACAATTAAAAGAAACGATTTTAAGAAGAGAAGGCAAAGTCGTGATTCGACCCGATAGTGGCGACCCTGCTGATATTTTATGTGGCAATCCGAATGCGACAAATCCGCTCGAAAAAATAGGCGTTATCGAATCCCTTTGGAATACTTTCGGTGGAACAATCAATGAAAAAGGTTACAAAGAACTCGCTCCTCAAATTGGAGCAATTTATGGTGATTCGATAACCCTAGCACGTGCCGAAGAAATTTGCAGTCGGCTCAAAACCAAAGGATTTGCCTCGACTAATGTTGTTTTAGGAATCGGTTCTTTTACATACCAATACAATACCCGCGATACTTTTGGTTTTGCGATGAAAGCAACTTATGGCGAAGTAAATGGAGAAGGACGAGCGATTTATAAAAGTCCAATTACGGATGATGGTATGAAAAAATCAGCTAAAGGCTTGCTCCAAGTCACTGCCTTCGGCAATTCCTTCCAACTTCAAGAACAAGTCGATTGGACAACAGAAAAAACAGGCGCATTGCGAACGGTTTTTGAAGATGGAAAGCTATTGATAGAGGTGACTTTGGCAGAGATAAGAGAACGAGTGAAAATAAGTAGCACATGCTTTAGCTTGTGCTGAAAACCTAACTGCTGACTTTAATCGGTAGGTTTAAAAATAGAAATCTTAAAATCGTTAAACTTAAATT
This sequence comes from Saprospiraceae bacterium, assembly GCA_020628755.1. Taxonomy (GTDB): domain Bacteria; phylum Bacteroidota; class Bacteroidia; order Chitinophagales; family Saprospiraceae; genus JAHDES01. The sequence continues at coordinate 26,333 of JAHDEQ010000024.1, read as the reverse complement.
TTTAAAATGAAACCTTTAGAACCAAAATACTATCTCGAATATCAAGAAGTCAAAGAAAGACTTGCTGAATTAGAAAAAAATGAATGGAATATCTTAAAAAAAGGTGATGCTAAAGAAGAGTTTAAAAGATATATGCATCATGAATTAACTAAAGAATTAAAAATTTATCCTTGTTCAATGCTACCTTATAATGGCATGGGTAGATTACCATTTCAATTCTTTAGAGTTAGGCCAGTAAAAGAAATTGTAAATCCATCTCTTAGAACAGAGTTTAGTTATGCCCCAATATACTTTAGCAAAACTCAAAGGGCTAATTTGTACGGGAGTCCTGTATTTTATGCTTCAAATGATCCTTTAACGGCATTAATGGAAGTTGTTCGTAATTATAAGTACTATAAAGACAACCCTAATGAAGAATATTATTTATCATACTGGAGGCTTAAAGATTCAAGAAAAATTAATCTGAGTTTTCTTCTGAATGGAAATATATCTAGTGAAAATCCATTTTATCCACTTGTAGATTTTCAAAATAATAATCTGGAAAACATCCTTATTAAGGATGGATTAAATAAAAAGCAAATTGAAGGGGTAAAATTACTTTTTGAATTTTATTCAAAGGTCTTCCTTAAAGATGAAAATTATGCTATTAGCTCATATATTGCTGATACACATTTGTATTCCGATTCAAAATATAGAACAGATATATTAATGTATCCTTCTCTCCAAACAGATTCCAGAAGCATCAATTTTGCAATTCACCCAAATTTTGTTGATGAAAGAATGTATTTGAAAGCAGTTTTTAGATTGAAAGTAGATGATATGAAATATTTGAATTCACAAATACATTCGATGACTTATACATTTAAGAATTATGGTATAATGAAAGAAAGCAGTCTAATATGGAGACCAGATATGAGAGACAGTGAAGAGTTTCAACCTATTCTGGATGAATTCAGAAAATTAGATTACATGACCATTGAAAAAAATAGTAACTGACTCTAACTATGTTAAAAATTATCTCCCTATTGATTGGAATTATTCTCGGTCATGCTATGTTTAAATCTTTAGAAGAAAATCGTCTTAAAAATAATACATGAAATACAACAAAACCACATCTGCACTTTTAGGACTTGCTGTAGGCGATGCGCTCGGTGTTCCGTATGAGTTCAAAGCTCAATCTGAAATGATAAATAATCCAGCCACCGATATGGTGGGTTATGGAACGTATAATCAAAAACCAGGGACTTGGTCAGACGATAGTTCCCTCACTTTTTGTCTGGCGGAGTCCTTGGTCAGTGGCTATGATTTAAAAGATATTGCGACTAAGTTTATAGCTTGGCGTTGGGAAAATTACTGGACGGCAAGAAATGAATTATTCGATATTGGTAATACCACAGCCATCGCTATCAATCGTCTAAAAACCATTTTGAATACAGAAAGTTATCGAGAACTAACGCTCCAAAAATATATGGGTAATGAACACGATAATGGCAATGGTTCTTTGATGCGAATTTTACCGCTTTTGTTTTATATCAAAGACAAACCCATCAAGGAACAATTTGATATTATTTGGGATGTTTCCGCTTTAACACATCGACATATTCGTGCTGCAATGTGTTGCTTGATTTACCTCAAATTGGCAGAATATTTACTAAACGGAGAGGATAAAATTACAGCTTATCAAAACACTCAAAAAGACATTCTTCAATTTTGGAAAGACATGGATTTCTCGCAAAATGAATCCAAACTTTTTATCCGAATCATTGAAAGTGATGTTCGAGAAATGCCTTATGAAGATTTGCGTTCGGGAGGTTATGTGATGGAGTCCATCCATTCTAGTATTTGGTGTTTTTTACAAAAAGACACTTATGCAGCAACAGTTTTGACGGCTGTAAATCTTGGTCATGACACCGACACAACCGCCGCTATTGCAGGAGGTTTAGCTGGAATCTATTATGGTGCAGAGGCGATACCAAATTATTGGTTGGCTTCTTTGGCTAGATTTGAAGACATTTGTAATTTGGGAGAGCGACTACATAAGTCGCTTTCCTAAATCTACCTGCGGAGTCAGGCTTGCTGGAAGCACTTAGAAAAGCTAAGGCTTTGTAGAAATTTGTTCATTATACTACTGCTTTCCCTTCCCAAACAAATCTCTCTTATCCTTGCGTTGTTTGTTATCATCAAATAAAGGTTCTTCGCGCGGAGCTTCTCCATCAATGAGTTTATAGTGGAATAGTTTTTCGACGTGTACCCAAACACCTTGTTCGGGGTCGAGGCGATAACCTTCATAGGTACCATCAGGAATGCGTTGGTAGCCTTTATCCGTTCCCATTTCTTCGAGGTGGTCAAACATGACGACTTCATGGACTTCGTCGTAATTGAGCTTTACACTTGCACCCGCATAATACTCATGTACTACACGTAGTTTTTCCATCGGATGGTCGGTACTTTCTTCGGAACGTACAAAAACAGGTGCGCCAAAAGAGGGTTGCCCCTCTTTAAACTGTAAGACATCTAAGACCTTTCGTTTGTTAAAAAAACTAAATCCATCGAATCCAAAAAGTAGATATTTTCGACCTTCTTGGGTATCAAATTGTCGGATATTATAATAGAGTGAGCCGTACCAATTTTTATTATCGACCACTTCAAATTCTGGAATTTCAATCTCAGCTGAACGATCAACCAATGGAAATAATTGGAGGTCAGGTGTATTCATTTGAATCGCTCCGTAATACTTGTATTCATCTACATCTACATACAATTGCCAGGTAAAAATTCGGAATGTACTATCAGGTGCATATTGAATCGAAATCGTATTGAGGCGTTCAAATTTATAATCAAAAGAGTTTTTACATTTCAGGGCTTCCACTAAAGTCGGGATGTATTTACGGCAACTCGCAAAGCGAGTTTCAGGAACAGAATCATTTACAATTGCATAACCCAAAACGCCCAAAGTATCTTCGAGTGTATGAATTTTTTCAAAATCAGTAGCCGAAATCGAAGGCGGACAATATATTTTGATGGAGTCTTTTTGTTGAGCAAAAGTCAATTGAAAAGACAGGATTAAAGCAAGAATTATTTGGAGTTTTTTCATATACTTATCAACGTTGTTCTAAGAGTTGAAATTGTTTATGAATCTAGTTTTAAACACAGAGGCACGAAGACACAGAGTTTTAATAACTATAAAAATTTGGAATATTTTGAGCAATTATAACATTCTTGCATTTAAATCATTCATGCATTCAATCATTGATCATGGCTTCGTCCTATTATTTTTCCACCTTTATACTTATTTTCTAATGCTTTTTGCTCTTCAATTTCAGCTTCGGTGAGGGCATTTTTAGTTAAAGCATTGAGGTTGGGTTGTCCTGCATCTACCCAAGCGGTAAACCATGCGCTGCCGATGGCGCGCACTGCTTTGGTCATCCGTTTTTCAACTTGTCCATCCAAAAGGTCATGGTATTTTCGACAAAATTCTTTGCATTGTGTATTGATGGTTGTCGTGCCTCGTTGTTCAAAACAAAATTGTTGGTCAGAAGGAAAAGTCTTTTTTAAATCTCGTTCAATTTGAAGGAGGTCTTCTACGTAAGTATGACTTTCCAAAACAATATCCCAGTAAAATTGAGTCGGGTCATCAAAATATTCGGCTTGTCCTACAAAAAAATCATATTCCTCATCGGCAAAAAGCTCAGGCAAACGGCTTTCCCAAAAGCCGTGTATTCCAACTTGATTGGTCATCTGCCCATTATAATTTTCGGTCGTATGCAAAGGCACGTGTGCATCGCCTAAGTAATGTCCAAATTCTGCCGAAAGGCGTAAAATTCGATTCACATCACCCTTTTTAAAAGCCGTTGTCAAACGTCTTTGCATATTCACCAAATGATAAGGTAAAATTCCGTAACCCGAAAATTGGTCTTTACCAAAAGCAGATTGACAATCAAACTCTGCTCCAGCTCCAAATAATTTTGCTACACTATCGCAATTAAAAACCCAATCATCTTCGTAATAAACAGGCAAGATATTGTGGTAAGTAAAGCTTTTCATCTCCGCAGGTATTTCCTGAATGGGCGAATCGGCAATTCGCTCATCACCAATTTCCAAACCATATTTGACTTGAACTGTATCGCCTGCATTATTGACCACATAAATATCAGAATATTTAGCAATGGTCGGCAACCACTTTCGTGGAACATTCTCAAAGGGATATTCGCCCCAGTGATCCAAGTCAATATAATGCCGCACCGCCTCATGCTTCGCAGCATAACGACGCTTGTCAGGGTCAACCGCATGCTCGGTGATGTAGTCAATATTTTCCTTGAAAAAACCAATCATTTCGGGTGGCAAGGTAAAAACCGCCAAGCGATTGATGCGCTTGTGTCCAAAAAATCCCCAAGCGGGCTTCATTGCCGAAAAAAGTAGTACGATGCCAAAGAGACTAATCGCAAGAGTAATATATTTTTTTATCAAAAACATTTTATTTGGGTTGGTGAAAGAACTAACAAATCTAAGAAAATTCTAGATGTTTGTTTATTGAAGTGCTCATCTATTTCTGTTCCTTTAACGAAACTTAATACGTCTAAAAGTAGTAACGAAATCAAATCAACAAATATTAGACAAGTCCATTTTCAAGACAAGAAGCATTAAATATTAGAATTTAATTTAATAATTTCCGATATTTCATGATGAACGTGAACACGTGAATACCTGACTGCCGTCAGGCAGGCGTGCGCACATGAACACGTAAAGAAATGTACATCACTATACTATCAAGAGGCCCACAATTGTACTCGACGCAAAGTTTGTTTCGAGCAGCACAGCGACATGGACACCGTGTACGCGTGATGAATCATACCCAGTTTGATATTGTTATTGAAAACGGAATGCCGAAACTGCTGTACTTGGGCGACGAATTACCGCAGATTGATGCGGTCATTCCACGTATTGGTTCATCGGTTTCGTATTATGGGACATCAGTCGTTCGACAATTTGAACAATTAAAGATTTTTTCCACTGTCAGTTCAAGTGCCATTCGACGGTCACGCGATAAGCTAGAATGTTTACAACTCTTATCCAATTGCGGCTTGGGTATTCCCAAAACGGTTTTTTCTTATGATATGACCGATTCCAATTATATTATTGATGCAATTGGAGGTCCTCCTATGATTATAAAATTATTGTCAGGAACACACGGCGCAGGAGTTGTTTTGGCCGAAAGTTATAATGCTGCCCAATCTGTGATTGATGCTTTTGCAGCAACACGCCAACGCTTTTTGGTACAAGAATTTATTGCCGAAGCCAAAGGTTCTGATTTGCGTGCTTTGGTTGTTGATGGTGAGGTAGTCGCAGCAATGAAGCGAAAAGCCCGTCCAGGCGATTTTCGCTCGAACTTGCATCGAGGGGGCAGTTCCATTCATGTCAAACTAACCAGTGCCGAAGAAGAAACGGCCATCAAAGCAGCCGAACTTTTGGGTCTAAAAGTTGCTGGTGTCGATATGCTCGAATCGGATAGAGGGCCTTTGGTTCTAGAAGTCAATCCATCTCCTGGCTTAGAAGGTATCGAAAAAACAACTCAAGTTGATATTGCTGGAAAAATAATTGAGTATATTGAGCGCAGTATAAGTACGTGTTGATGTATCTATTGTTTGTGTGTTTACGTTATGTTGTGCACAAACACATAGACACATAGACACATAGACACTCAAACACAATATTATGAGCGACTTCGTCATCAATGGTACTAAAATTCCTTTAGGAACAAACGAACATATAAAACTTAATGTGGGCCGTTTGCCTTCGGGAACGACGATACATTTGCACTTGCATATTTATAGAGCCAAGAAGAAAGGGCCAACGATGTTGGTTTTGGGCGGTATTCATGGCGACGAAATCAATGGTGTAGAAATTGTACGGCAAGCTATTATTCAAAAGTATTTTGAAAAATTGGATAAGGGAAGTATCATTGCTATTCCTTTATTGAATGTATATGGATTTATCAATTTTTCGAGAGATACGCCTGATGGTAAAGATGTAAATCGAAGTTTCCCTGGCACAACGACAGGCTCGCTCTCTTCGAGAGTAGCCCGTAGCTTGACTAAGAAAATATTGCCCCTTATAGATTTTGGAGTTGATTTTCATACAGGTGGGTCAAGTCGTTACAACTATCCACAAATTCGATACAATAGAGATGATGCTCAAGCCAAAGAGTTGGCAAATGTTTTTAATGCGCCATTTCTTTTAGAGAGTACACCACCATCTAAGTCTTTTCGTAAAGTAGCGGCAGCTTCAAAAAAGCCTGTTTTGGTCTATGAAGGAGGCGAGTCGCTCCGTTTTGATGGCCTAGCCATACAAAAAGGACTGATTGGTTTACAACGTGTTATGAATTTTAAAGGCATCAAAAAAGCTAATATTCCTACTGAAAAGTCCGTTACCATGACCAAGACTACTTGGATTCGTGCTACAAGTGCGGGTTTATTTAGATGGTCAAAATGTTCGGGACAATATGTAAATGAAGGCGAAAAAATTGGAATCATCAACGACCCTTATGGTTTTACAGAATATCCAATTATTGCCAAGAAGAGCGGATATATTGTTGGACACAATAATGCGCCAGTTGTAAGTCTTGGTGATGCATTATTTAATATTGGTTACGAATTTTAACTATTAGCCTCGCAACTTTCCTACCTTCCCTCGTATATTTATATAGAAATAAGAATAAATTTAGGGCTAACCAAAAATAGCATGGAGTCTAACAACCAGTCTATTTTCAGAACCCATATAACCGTAAAATCATAAGAAAATAAAATGGAATTAGATCAAGAGTTTCAGTTTATGGTGGATTTCACCTTACCTGATGTGATAACCGAGGAGTTTTTGAGTTTAATTCCTTCCCAACGTCACCAAGTCAATATTTTATTTAAGAAACAAAAGCTCCTTTCTTATTCAATGTCGCTCGAAAATGGCAAATTATGGGCTATTTTCACAGGCACTTCTGAAATAGAAGTGCACGACATCATACGAGATTTACCAATGGCGGGATTTATGAGTGCACGCATTAGCATTTTGACTTTTCATGACATGAGCGACCCAGTTATACCTAGTTTTTCGCTAAACTAGATTCGCTGTTTCTCCATAGATAGTTTTCCTTTTCCAAGCTGATTCAAATGGCTAAAATGGCTTTTAAGCGCATCCAAGAACGTATGATGTTGATGATACGGAAGGTTAAATTCCTTGGTAGTACGTTGTACTATTTTTGAAATATCAGCATAATGTACATGGCAAATATTGGGATAAAGGTGATGCTCTATTTGATAATTTAAGCCTCCAACAAACCAAGAAAACAGCCTATTGTCATTAGCAAAATTAGCCGTTGTTCTCAATTGATGAATCGCCCAATTGTTTTCCATACTACCATTTTCTCCAGAAACAAAAAAATCAGTTTCTTCCAAAATATGAGCCGATTGAAAAATCAAAGCTAATATCAATCCGCATATAAAGTGCATCAATAAAAAGCCCATTATGATTTGCCCAGGAGGCAAATCAACTACCATGATAGGCAAAACAATCGTCAAAAGAATATACCAAGTTTTATGAAGTAAAACTTGTATTAGGGCTGATGCAAAAGTCAATCCTTCGCCAACCAACAAATTATTTTTACTAAATCGTATTACTTGCACAAAATCCTTTACCAAAAAGCGATTCAGGCTCATAAAACAATATAAAAATGGCGCATAGTAAACTTGAAATCTATGAAAGGGTTTTATTTCTTGGTTTGGCGAAAACCGCATAGCATTATTGTTATTGTCTTCATCATGCTCATGAATATTGGTATAAGAATGATGCAATACATTGTGCTGGATTTTCCACGTTGCATGGTACGACCCCATAAAGTTGATGACAAAACCTATTAACTTATTAATGGTCTTATTGGTAGAATACGATCCATGATTGGCATCATGCATAACGGAAAGTCCAATGCCAGCCATGCCCAAACCCATAATTGCCCACAAAACCATAATCCCTCCTAATGAAGTAATAACTCCTGATAGCATCATAACAAGTGGTACAAAATAAAGGGCAAGCATAAAAATAGTCTTAAATACCATCGTTAGGTTTGCCTTTTTGGATATATTATTTTCTTTAAAATACTGATTGACTCGCTTATTCAATACTTTAAAAAATTCAGGTCGATCAGCTTTGTTAAATTTTAGTTGAATAGTATCCATTTATTTGAGTATTAATTTCTGATAAGAATCAGAAAACACTTTTAAAATTAAGTTGAGCAAATAGTCATGTTTGTTTTATAGCTAAAGATAGATACCCCAAGAGGGCAAAAGAAGGCTGTAATAATTTATAGAAAATTACAAGGTACTGATTTTAATCAGCAAAGGAAGCAATATAAGGCTTTATTTGAATATCAATAAAGCAAAAAAAGTATTTTTTATGTAAAAAACAATCATAACAAGACAAATTGCATCAGCAAATTTGCCTAGCTATTCAAAATCTAGGTTGTATATAAAATATAAGGATGTTGTTTTCAGCCTCAAGGCTGAAAAACAATACGAGGCAAAGCTTGGAAGTTTTGCCTCGTATGAGCTTTTTAAGTTAGAAGATAAACATAAGGACATTCCGTTAGTCTTACATATTTACAACACGATACTTTCGTACAATGTGTCGGCCTTGTTTGACGATAAGAATATACGTTCCTTTCGGGATTCCCTTCATATCAACCGAGCGTTGATAATTTCCTGCTTTTTGGCTTTTGAGAATGGTATTAAGAATCTCTCGTTTTTTAACATTGAGCAATCGGATAGACACATCGCCATCTCGCTCCAACAAATATTTAACATTGACTCGTTGCGTAGCATCGGGTGTAACACGTGCATACATTTGCCAATCTTTCAAATCAGCCCCGACCATACAAGGCGCAAATACTTTAGAGTTACCATTGGGGAGCATCCGTCGTAATCGGTAAGATAATCCGTTTTTGACATTTTCCTTATCTATTCGGTCATTAATAAGGTAACTGGTCTGCTGACCAGTTATGGGTTCGCCTATAACCGTTTCTATCGTTTCATAGTTTTTACCATCCATAGAACGCTGAATCTCAAAAGTAATACCCTCCGATTCATTCTCGGTTGTCCAAGTCACATTAATCATATTTTCTCTCATAGAAGCCTTAAAATCAACGATTTTCATTTTTCCTCTTGCGACCACTGGAGCTTTTCCCTCGGTTATTGGCTCTTCAAAAACGGGTTCAGAATCTTCAATCGCTTGGCTAGTAGTTGTTGGGGCAGTACTTGCCACAACAGTAGGTTCTTCTCGAACCATCAAATCCTTATTTTCGATACGAATAACCGAACCATTGGGAGCTTGCCAAATATTGATGCCGCCTGGAGGCGAAAAAATATCATAGTCTGAAACAGAACTTACTTGAGCTGCATTATCGGTTTTGATGGTACGAACTTCGATACCTGACTTATCTACAAAAATCCATTTGAATTGGTTAAAACTTCCACTGTCTCTAGTCCAAGATTTGGTGTCGTCGTTGCGGCGCAAAGGTGCGCCCCAACAACCTTCGCCCACATAAACGGTTCCTGTTTTATCATCTCTAATAAAACCTTCATCACTCCCATCCTCGGTTGAAGGACGAATTGGATAGGTTGATTTGACCACGTGCGCATCCGACTCCACTACTAAATCTACTCCATATTGGTGAAATAATTTTGCCCAATTGGCATATTGGTCATTGCGTTCGGCTTTGGTTTTGGTATGCGGACGAATGGTATAATGATATTGTCCAAATTTCCAAATCGCTTGGCTGTTGGCTCGGAGCTTTTGCTCCAGCCAGTTCTTTTGGTCGCCACCCGTTGCCATCAATGAATTTAAGGTATAAACTTGTAGTAAATCACCTGCAAAAGACATTTTATAATACAAATCAATATGAACCACATCAAACAATTCAGTCAAAGTTCTATTTGAATACTCATGATTACCACGAGCCACCACGACAGGCGTTATTCTACCATCTTTGGTAATCGTCTCTTGCCAATCATCTAACCAATCAATCCACTCCTTATCCGTATCCTTTCCTGTCATATCGCCTCCAAACATGATAAAATGAGGTCGCAATTTGCTTACCATCAAATTGGCTGCACGACGTGCATCTCGATGATTGCGAGAATCTCCACCCGCAACAATAGACAAACGGGCATCTTGATTATCGGGCAAGGTCTGAAAAGAATAGCGGCGACTCATACCATCACTATCTACTATCAGAAAATAATAAATCGTATTGGGAGTCAAATCTTTGAGGCGAACATAATGACTATTCATCCCCTTAAAATCCGAAATTCTATCAGGTGTTTGCTTAAAAGAATAGGCGGTAACATTCTTGCCATGATCCACTGTATCATAAAGCAAAAGCGGATCTTGACCCGATGCTTGATCCCAGCCAACGACCATACTTGTTGCGCTAGAGCCACGCCACATACAACGAAAACGAGTAGCCTTTGACCAAGTTGTTTGAGCAAGCAAAAGTAGCAAGGCTACTAATATAAAAGGAAGTGTGTCTATTTTTGAAAAAAAAGTTGGGTACTTCATTTACTTCTGTTTTGTGTCTGATTACTGTGGAACTTAAATAAGATCATCAATTTTTTAAAACGCAACAATTCTTAGTATTATTAAAGTAGTTGCTTTAATATTGAGAATTGATACTTTTTACGCTTGTTTTTGCAGCTTGTTCTGTAACTTTGTATTTTGTACAAAGTACACAAGATATAGTAAATTTTTCACCCAATAGACAAGATTTTTTATTTTGAAATATTAAAATAAATGCTTTAGATTTATAAAGAACGACAAATCGATTGCCAATCTTTAATTTAAATCTATTATTAAAATAAATTTAACTAAATGCTTAAAGATACAACTGTTTTTAATCTGATAGATGCCGAATTGCATCGCCAACGTGTAGGTGTAGAACTCATTGCCTCCGAAAATTTTACTAGCCAAGCTGTACTGGATGCTATGGGTACTTGCTTAACCAACAAGTACGCTGAAGGTTATCCTGGCAAACGCTACTATGGCGGTTGCGAAGTCGTTGACCAAATCGAACAATTAGCAATTGACCGATTGAAAGAATTATTTGGTTTGGAATATGCCAATGTTCAACCCCATTCAGGCGCACAAGCCAATGCTGCCGTTTTCTTGGCTTGCTTGCAACCAGGCGATACAACTTTGGGCTTTGACTTGGCTCATGGTGGTCACTTATCGCATGGCTCGCCTGTCAATTATTCAGGTAAAGTTTACGATGCACAGTTTTATGGTGTCGAAAAAGATACAGGCTTGATTGACATGGATAAAGTCGAAGAAAAAGCCTTAGCTGTTCGTCCCAAATTGATTATTTGCGGTGCATCGGCTTACTCACGTGATTGGGATTATGCCCGTTTTAGAGCGATTGCAGACAAGGTTGGTGCATTGTTGTTGGCTGATATTGCACATCCTGCGGGTCTGATTGCAGCAAAGTTATTGAATAGCCCATTTGAACATTGTCATATTGTAACTTCTACTACACATAAAACTCTGCGTGGGCCAAGAGGTGGAATTATTATGATGGGCAAAAATTTTGAAAATCCTTGGGGACGAAAAACCAAGAAAGGTAATCCTATAAAAATGTCTGCTATCTTAAATAGTGGCGTTTTCCCTGGTATGCAAGGAGGTCCACTAGAACACGTCATAGCCGCCAAAGCGGTAGCTTTTGGCGAGGCATTGCAGCCTGAATTTACAACTTACGGAAAACAGGTTATCAAAAATGCACAAGTGATGGCCAACGCTTTTGTAGAAAAAGGCTATCAAGTTATTTCGGGCGGAACCGACAATCACCTCATGCTGATTGACCTGCGCTCAAAAGATGTAACGGGCAAAGATGCCGAACAAGCCTTGGTTCGAGCAGATATTACTGTCAATAAAAATATGGTACCATTTGATACACAAAGTCCATTTGTAACTTCGGGTATTCGTGTCGGAACAGCCGCTATCACAACTCGTGGTTTTCAAGAAAATGACTGCCTCAAAGTTGTAGATTGGATTGACCAAATCGTACATGATGTAAATAACGAAAGCAATATTGACCAAATCCGTAAAGAAGTCAATGCTTATATGGAGCAGTTTTCATTATATGAAAGAGCTGTCGTTTAAAAATATACGCATAAAACAAAAAAAGCCTTTTCGAGAATCTCGAAAAGGCTTTTTTTGTTTTATTTACTTTGAAGCGGCAACTTGACCAATCAAACTTGCTCGGAAGCCCGCTTTTTTGGTAGCCTTGATAATTTTTTGCGACTCTAGGCTAGCACCTCGTACCGTCATAATTTTATCATTACTCGCAGTTTCTACCTCCCAATTTTTGATAGTTGAAATTTTATCAATTTCTTGGGAAACTCTTTGAACACATTGACCATTGTCAATGTTGGTTTTAAAATGTAAAATCTCCATAAGTTAATAATGTGTAGGATTATGAATTTAATGTTAATTGATTAATTATAAATACTAAATTCGGAATAAAATTAATGGGAGACAAGGTTTTGACGATAAAAAATTTCAGAAGCCACTTTTTTACCAAAATAAATTTTATATGATAATTCAGTTTGTACCTAGAGAAGAAATTGACAAAACTAAATGGAATAGCTGTGTACACTATGCTGTAAATGGAAATATCTTTGGCTATATGTGGTATTTAGACAATGTGGCAAAGGAATGGGATGCCCTTGTAGAAGATGATTATGTGTCTGTAATGCCTTTGATTGGTCGCATAAAGTACATTGGTGTAAAGGAGTTGTACCAACCTATGCTTTTGCGTGAAACAGGGATTTATTCTATCAATGCGCTTTCGCAAAAACGGGTGCAGCATTTTTTGGAAGCCATACCATCCGAGTACAAGGTGCAGGAACTGCACTTGAACGAACATCATCAACTACAAGCAGTTAATTTTGAGAAATCTTCAATTCAACAGGCAAAAAATCATCAATTGTTTTTAAACAAATCCTATGAAGAAATAGCTGCTCACTATACACCAGCCGTTTTTCGACAACTCGAAAAAGCCAAACAAGCTCAACTTATTCCTGCCAACAACCTCAAACCCGAAAAAATTGTAGATTTTTATAAAAAACATACCAAAGAATATCGTCAACTCGAACAACGTTACCATGCCTACTTGCGTATTATGTACAATGTGCTGCATCGGGGCTGGGGAAGCCCTTCTGTTGTCTTGGATGGACAAAAAAATATTTTGGCCGTTAATTTCTTTATATATAGTCATAGCAAGGCCACCAGTTTGTTGTTTGCTTGCTCAGAAGAAGGCCGACAAAAAGGCGCAGACGCTTTTTTGTACGATACGATGATTCAGGCTCATGCCGAAAAATCTTTAATTTTAGATTTTAATACTAAGCAAGATTTTCCTAAAGAATTTGGGGCCGATGCTACCTTTTATCAACAATTTCGGCGTGATAATCGAAAATGGGGAATTTTTTAATATATTGTCCTTCGGACGTGTTCACGTGTCAAAGTATTCAAGTGTTCACGTTTACAAAATCATGCTTAACGTGCGCACGTGAACACCTGCTTCCGCAGGCAAGCGTGAACACATGAACACGTTTCTGATGTTTGAAATCGGTTTCTTAACAATTCGCTTGATTGACATTTTGGATATTCTCATTGTGGGGTATCTGATTTATCTGATATACAAGCTCTTGCGTGGTAGCATTGCTTTCAATATTTTTATTGGAGTTATCATGCTATATGTAGTGTGGCGATTGGTAGAATTGTTGCAAATGGATTTGCTATCCTTGTTTTTGGGGCAGTTTGTGAGTGTGGGTGTTATTCTCTTGATTATCATATTTCAGCCAGAGGTACGACGTTTTTTGTTGTTGTTGGGTAATACGACCTTGCGACAACGCTTCAATTTTTTTGAGCGCATTTTTGATAGAGAGGTAGAAGAAAAAGAACAAAGTCTTGCTGAGGTTCAGGCTATCAAGAAAGCCATTTTGAGAATGGCGGCTACAAAAACAGGCGCATTGATTGTTTTTACTAAAAACTTGAATTTAGAATTTTTTAGCAATTCGGGTACACGGGTAGATGCCCAAATTAGCCAACCTTTGATAGAAAGTATTTTTAATAAAGAAAGCCCTTTGCACGATGGAGCAATGGTCATTGCCAATAATAAAATACATTCGACAAGTGTGATATTGCCCGTATCTGCCAATCCCGACCTGCCCAAAAGTGTGGGTCTGCGCCACCGCTCTGCGGTTGGCGTTACGGAAAATTCGAGCGTTGTGTCCTTTATCGTTTCCGAAGAAAACGGAAAAATTTCTTTTGCCAAAGAAGGCAAACTCCAACGCAATTTGAGTAATCAAGAACTAACCGACTTATTGCAAAAACATTTCTGATTCATCTATGAATATCCAAAGAATTGAGGAATTCTTAATTTCGACCGAAACACATCTTCAAATACAAAGCCTTTTTGCAGAATGCTTTCCTGAATATCCCAAAGGGCGTTCTTACTTCAAGCAAGTACCAAGTTTTCGATTTCTGGTGTGGAAAGACCAACAGCTCATCGCTCAATTGGGGATTGAGTATCGGATGATAACGATTGATGGCCAAACGGTTTCGATTTTTGGTATTGTAGATTTGTGTGTAGCGGAGTCTTTTCAGTCTCAAAAAATTGCGACGCAATTGCTACAGCAAACAGAGTTGTTGGCACTTGAAAACGATATAGACTTTTTGGTTTTAGTTACAGGCGACCACGATTATTATAGAAAACATGGATTTGAGTTGGTTCAAAATATTTGTCGTTGGTTGATGATAAACAAACAACAAACACTCGGAATTGGGCATCGTCGTATCGAAGAAAGTTTGATGATCAAAGCACTGAGCAACAAAGTTTGGAAAAAAGGTTTGGTTGATTTCTTAGGAGCTATTTTTTAGAGAGTTACATAAATTCAGAACAATAACATATGTTAAAAATAAAAATGTGTTTAAAAAACAAAGCATCTCTTTTTTATATATGAAAAAATATCTATATATTTGTATCATCAAATTTGATAGATAATAGTACACCCTTCTTCTGAGATTCCATTAAAAACATACATTATAGTCGGTTTTCTGCTGGAAAGTAAAACTGTTTTGAAAAACTATACAAAATAACGGCAAGTTATTCGCAATTGCTCTGCGAATCACCCAAATAAACATATAAACCGCTACGTATTTATTGAAAAAACGGACTTGAAACATGACCTTTACCGATTTACTCTGTTCATTGATGACCAAAACTTTTTATAAGCAACTTATCGAAACCGTGTTGTAAAACAGCTATCTAATATTAAAAAAATATCGTTTCAAACCTTTTACAAATATGTCTGCGAAAAAAGAAAATTCTAACTTGGATTATCGTCTAAGTGTTTTCAAAAATACCGAACTCGGAATTCTTCGTGATTCTATTTTTTGGTTATTTGTTGCTGCCATAGCTTCTTGTGGTTCTATTATGCTCATGTCAAGTGATTTATCTACACAAGAGCAAAAAAGAATAGCTCCACTTAGCAAACTCCATTCAGATCATATTATTGAATCTATTCCTGAAAATAAAAATCTGGAGATAAAGATTTTGGACAAAATACACGAAACTTATAAAAATATTTCCTTTTCGTGTACGCCTTACAAAGAAGGGGCAAATATTGATTTTGGCGATGGTACGGTCAAAGAATTACTATCAACCGAAGTGATTCATCAATATACCAAACCTGGTGTTTATACAGTAGAGGTTGGATACTTCAAAAATCGCAAATTTGAAGTTGAGGTTTCAAAAAAAATAACGATTGGACATTCAATTAAAGTTTTCTGATTTTTTATTTTTTTCCTAAAAAAGCCCGATTGGAGTATTCCAATCGGGCTTTTTTTGTTAAAAAGGTCTATTTTTTGTAATCAATCTTAGTAAAACCTTGTTAATTTTTCAAGTAAAGTGTATTTTTCATCAATAAACAAACTTTTGACGCAATTCACATGAAACTTATCACCAACTTAGTCGAAAAATCCGCCTTTGGCGTTTGCTCCTATTTGGGTAAAAAAATGGGTGTTGCGAGCAATCGAGTGCGCCTTTATTTTATTTATAGTTCTTTTCTCACCTTTGGTTCGCCTGCCGTTTTGTACTTAGCTGTTGCTTTTTGGGTCAATGTGCGAGAATACATCCGCAAGAAGAAAAATATGATTTGGGAGTAATTTTTAAAAGATTCCAAACAATTTCAATATCGCAAAAATCACCACTACAACGAGCAATCGGTAGGCCCAAACATCTGCTTTGGGATAACGCGACGCAAAGGTAGCGGTAGCCCAGCCGCCAAAAGTCTGTCCGATAGCCATAATGCCACCAATTTTCCAATCAATCAAACCTTTCCATTGAAAAATGGCAATAACAATTATCGTATAAATCGCTACCATAAATGATTTGACCGCATTGCCTTCTATAATATTATAATGAGATACCAATACCAAAACGGCTAAGCAAAAAACGCCCATTCCCATTTGTATAAAACCGCCATAAAATCCAAGTGCCAAATACAAGGGGATAGCCAAGCAAAGATTTACTTTTTTATCGAAATCACTTTCTTGCAACCAACGTTTGGGTTTGACCAAAATCACAAACAATAGCAAAACCATCAAGCCGCTAAATACCGCCTTGAACTGCTCATTGCTAACATAAACAGCCACAATGACACCTGCAATCGCACCGACAACTGTCAAAATCACATACAGCCAAGTCTTATTGTTGAGGGGAAGTTTGCCGTTTTTATGAAATGCATAAGTTCCTGCCCAGCATTGCGTGAGAATCCCAATTCGGTTCGTACCATTGGCCATATTGGGCGGCAAGCCCATCAGTTCCGTCAAAATGGTTAAGGTAATCGCCGAGCCACTGCCCGCCAGAGTGTTGATCGCTCCTGCCAAAGCTCCACCAACGATGGCTATGATATAAAGGTAGAAGTCCATAAACAAGTGTTCACGTGTTCATGTATCTACGTGTTCACGTAACACTACACTTGAACACGTGAATACGTTGATACATGAACACAATTAAATATCCTGACACAATTCGACCAAAACGCCATTGGTAGTTTTGGGATGGACAAAACAAATCAATTTATTGTCGGCACCTCTTTTGGGTTCTTCATTGAGGAGGCGAAAACCCTCTTGGCGCAAACGTTCCATCTCGGCATGAATATCATCTACCGCAAATGCGATGTGATGAATCCCTTCTCGATTTTTTTCTAAAAATTTGTGGATGGCACTATCTTCGGAAGTAGCGGCTAAGAGTTCGATTTTATTTTCGCCGACTTTAAAAAAAGAAGTAAGGACATTTTCGGAAGTTACTTCTTCCATTTTATAGGGTCCTTTGCCCAATAATTTGGCATAAATGGCATTGCCTTTTTCAATATCTTTTACGGCGATGCCGATGTGTTCAATTTTTTGCATAAAAAAGTCATTTTGGGAGTAAAGATAGAAATTTCCTGGGGGTCTAGTTGCTGGCTATCGCCAGCAACTTTGCTTTTATTTACGCCGTAACAATTGTCGAATACTTACCAAATGTCCTAGTAAAACTAAAGGCACAATGAGCATCGGTAACAAATTAAATGGAAAATAAAATATCGCAATATTCGGTTGTTCAAAGGCCAATTGTTGAAAAGGAAATGGTGCTGCCAAAGTAGAAATCGTCACAATCGTTAGCAATAAAATCAATGCTCCAATATTCCAAATCAACATTCCAATTTTAGGTAAGCGTTTCGTTTTAAAAAATAAATACCACACCAAAATCGCCGTCAAACCCGAAAATATATCAAAATTTGCACCCGCAAAGGTTTGCCAAACCGAGACAGCTCCTTGATGTGCCAACCATGCCAAACCCAACTCTACAGGAATGCGAATTGTATTGGCTAAAGTCACTTGTTCAAGGTCAAAACTGTCCATAAAAGCCCTCCCCTTCTCGGAGAAAAACAGAAAAATAGAAGCTAAAAAAGTAGGTATAATTCCAAATCCAATTTTAGGCGGAAAGGCAGCATAATCTCTAAAAAATCCAGTATAGGCAAGAATCGAGGTAAGAACGACCCAAGCAATCATGACCATCAAAAAAGTCTTGGATTGACTAATTCGATAATACCAAATTATCATAATAAGGGCTAAAAGTACAAAAAGAATACTTGTACCAATGGATACTGTAGTAATCATAACTTCTAATGCTTTTTGCAAGTTGTATATACAACTTTATTTGTAAAAAAATTCAGCTTTTTGCTCTGCTCAATTTTGATAAAATCGAATTTAAGGCAACTTCGCCATCTTCTTCTAAGATAGCTCTAATCTCTTGCATCGCATTTTGCCAATGTGGAATAACTTTTTTCAATAGTACTTTTCCTTTCTGAGTCAAATAAATTTTCTGACCATCTTTTGCCAAAAATCTACTCTCGATCAAACGCCGAATATTACGACTCATCGATGACTTTTCTAAACTTAGTTTTTCTGATAAAATCGATTGTGTTAGCCTCTGATGTTTCGATGTTACAAATAAAATACTCAATTGACTATTGGTAATATTAAAGGGCAACAAATGTTTTCTAAAAATACCAGCAGTAATACGATGACATTTCATCATTTTACGTGAAATACAATCTTTGGGACTGAACATGGTATTCTCTTTACTATCAATCATAGAATAAATATACAACATAAAAGTTGTATATACAACTTTTGAAACATTTAAAGGGCAATCAAATACAAATTTGATTGCCCTTTCTTCTAGTTCTAACTAAAACTTCACTACTTTTTGAACCATCAGTTGCTGTCCTGAACGCATTTGTAAGAAGTATGAGCCAGCACTCAATTGACTCAAATCCAATTGATGATTCCAATTGCGGCCATTAGGCGCAATGGATGTACGCAAAATTTCCTTGCCTGCCAAATCCGTCAAACTCAAATCAATATCATCTTCAATTATAATATCACCTTGAATATTCAACATACTTGAAGTTGGATTTGGAAAGATGCTTATACCCCACTCTGCTGCATCTATATAATCCACATTGACCAATTCACGTTCGCCAATCGCAAACCAAACGCCCCATTTTCCGCCCTCAATGAGCAAAGTTGCATCGCCCTGACCGTTGATTTTATCATTTTGAACTTGTCGATAACCCAAAATTTGCCCCAGACTAGAGTCATTAAAATCAAAAATGATTCGACTATCATCTACCGAATAGTTGGGATAATTTAAAATTCCATTGGTAAAAATTGGTTGAGCACTCGTCTCTCCTGTCTCAACATTGGCGGCAAATAATTGTGCATTGCCGTCTTCGTCAATAAAATCAAAAGCGACGATAAAATCGGAGTTTTTGGAAAAAGTCGGATTTCCAACGCTTGTGTTTTCGGGCAAACCCGAAAACAACTTCTCAATATTTCCTTCTGGACTATTCCAGTTGTTGGTACTATTGTTCCAAACTTTTACAAATCCAATGTCCCAATAGCTAATATCTTCGCCAAACTGACCCGAAATCACATTAAAGGCATCATACATGACGTGTTCGCCTGTAAAGTCCCATTCCAAAACGTCGGCATATTGAACATCACCCGTCGAAATTCCTTGCGTAAAGGTTGGATTGTACAATTCGTAGGTATTCCATTGTTGCAAACCAAAATCAAAAACCCAAATGATATTATCTTGGTCGTCGGTGATGGCAGCGATGCGTTCGCCGTCTTTGGAGACGGCAACATTGCGCCAGCCCGTATCAGGACTTAAATTATCTTCTTCGACTGCTCCCGTATTCCAGTCAATAAAAATAGAGCGCATACGAGATTGGTTATCAATAAAAACAACAAAACTACCATCGTCCGTAATGCTAGGTTTGCTAATTGGAGACGAACCCGAAAGAACCTGTAAATTGTTGCCACTAGGTTCTACCACATAAATTTGGCTGAGGCTTTCGTCCGATAAAAGGATAAATTCTGCACCTGGATTTTCTTCAATATTTTCTTGTGTTGTTGTACCCGTTCCACTACCAATTCCTACTTGTGTAAAGGCATTATTCGCGGCGGCTACCTCGTTGGAGCCTGCTCCAAAGAGGTCGGTTGCGGCTTGTATCACGGCAATTCTACAATCAATAAACTGCGATGATTTGGTCAAATAATTAGTCAAAGCACGATAAAAAATTTCTTCGGCATTGCTTTTTCCTACATTACTAGCCAGCAGGTAAAAAGCTCGATTTGGGATTCCACTATTGATATGAACTCCTCCAAAATCGCCTTGTGCGGTGTTGGGCAAATTGGCGTATTCGTTCATGTGAGCAGGTTGCCATCCAGCATCTCCAAGCTGACTCCCACCGTTGTTGGGATTTTGCAAATCACGCAATGCGCCCGAGGGAAAGAATTGCGTATTGACTATATCTTCTCCCATTTTCCAATCGTTTCGGTCAATCATAGCCCCAAAAATATCGGCAAACGACTCATTCAAAGCACCCGATTGAGCAACATATTCCAAGTTAGCTGTACGTTGAATCACACCATGCGACATTTCGTGTCCTGCTACATCAAGAGCTTTTGCTAGTGGGTCAAAAGCTTGTCCGCCATTGCCATAAAACATAGCTGCGCCATTCCAAAAGGCATTGTCCATTGAGTTGCCATTTTCGTCGGCAACATTTATGATAGAGACAATATTTCCACCTTGCCCATTGATGGAATTTCGATTAAAGGTCGTTCTAAAATATTCATAAGCAACCCCTCCATTATAATGTGCCGAAACTGAAATTGGACTATTCCAAGAATTATTGCTACTTGTTACATGAGTCGTATTAAAATTTGAAGATTGTGGTGCTGTATTATTGCCGTCAATCGTCCAAATTGTACCGACGGGTTCATTTGGAAAATTGGATTGATTAAAATTGAACATCGGGCGGGAAGCATCAATCATAAAGTAAGTTCCTTGTTCTTCGTAAACATTGATAGTACGGCTGATCCCAAACAAATCCGTCGCATTGGCGGTGACAGGTCCCGCCAATGTTGTCTTCGCTTGAGCAGCTTGGACTTCATTTTTTTCTTCATTCTCATGCGTACAAGTTTCAACAGCATTATGCGTGTGCATACAAGCAAAAGAACAACTTGCACGATGTGCATCTAGGATTTCTCCCGTTTGAGCATCCACAAAATAATTCCATTTTTCACGAATGTTGGGATGGAAACTAATATGCCAAACCAAACGTTCCCCATCTACATTTAAACTGGGATGATAAATCACCAATTCTTGTGTGTTTGCACTCACCAAATGTTTTTGGTGCGTAGGAATATTGGCCAAATTCGTATGATTTTTCACATTATCATAAGCAATCTCAATCGCCGTATTTTCATTAATTAAAGGATTCAAATTTTCCACTTTTGGCGTTGGGAAATAACGTCCATTTAGACTACGAATATGTCCATTTTTTTCATGCAACATAACTTCGCTTCCGTAAACAGGAATCCCTTTGAACACTTGTTGCAAACGAATATGCGTCATTCCGATTTCATCCGTTTCGACTTTGTGTGTTACAAATTCTTGTGCTGCCTTTTCTATTTGCATTTGGTCTTTTACGACCTCCAAATAACTATAGCAACGTTCTAAAAGCGTATTTCCTTTTTCCTTTGCTCCTACCGAACCTTTTATCAAAATCGGCAAATCCGTTTCTGCATCATTCAAGAAAGTCAAATTAGGTTCATTCAATTGTGGAGGCGTAAAAGCTCCTAAACTTTTAAAGTTTCTAGTAGCTAAAGGAACGGCATTGGCTTGCGGCTTCTTTTTTAAAGGACTCAATTTACCCATATCTTGCGGACTCAGGCGTTTTGATTCTGCTTTTGATTTGCTTGGATGCTTGCCTTGCGCCGACATATCAGCAACAAACAATAAGCAACTTATAATCGTAAAAAGTATAAATCTCATTTTTGGATATTTTTGAAACACAGAGTCACGGAAACACAGAGTTGTAAAATTCTTTGTGTCTCCGTGTTAATAGATTATTATTTAGTTATTTTCGTCAAATTGGTCAGCTTCTGATAAAACTGATTGTAGTCTGCATTAGCATTTTTGTCCTCAACGGGCCAAACAATCTTGTTTTTAATATCGCCTGCTTCATACTCAATAAATTTGGACAAATTACCTGGGTCATCCATTTTCAATTCGTGTAATTTTAAATCCAATAATTGCTGAAAAAGAGCAGCCACTTCCTTTTTAGGAACGCTTTCCATAGCTGTAAAAACTTCTTTGCGCCCTTCTTGTTTAAATAATTGTCCGTTGCTTATCAAATGATAAGCATCAAGTGCGCCCGTAAAGCCACCCGAAGTACCAAAGCTAATTTTTTGACCTTCATATTTGGTAGGTGTATAATCTTTGGTTTTGCAAAAACTAAAGAGGAGAATAAAACTCCACAAAATAAATATTCTAAAACGGTGGTTCATAATATAGTTTTGGGTTGATGAAATTATTTTAATAAAAATGAAAGTTCAAATAAAAAATCAAAACCAATACAATTCAATTTTTCTGAATGTAACGTTTTGCGGTGAACCTAAGAAAAAGCTGTTTTTTAAAGCTTCTAAGCTTTAAAAGTTTGCGAAAAAAAGCTTCCCAAGTTTCACCAATCCACTCAAAGCTTGGAAGCTTTGGCTCGTAAACCTGTTTAGCTCGGAAGCTAAACAGAACAAATCAGCCTCTTTTTATTCTATCAACGCAATCCGTTATAATCAGCAATTTTTAAATTTTCATTGTTATTCTAATTTTCATTGATTATCATTGCTCACTTTTTTAAGACATCTTATATAGATAAGGGTAACTGTTTGGCTCAAAAAACGTTACGCTGTGTACCTATGTGTTTGCGTGTTTGTGTACCTACGAATTTACACAAACACGCAAACACATAAACACTTTAACACTAATTCATGAATAATCTTAGTTTTCAATATCCTTCTTGGTATATTATATTTTGTGTCCTTTTGGGCTTAGGCTGTGCGCTTGCGCTCTACTTTCGAGACAAAACCTTTAAAGACCATTCCACTTGGCTCACTTGGTTGTTAGGTTTACTACGTTTTCTTACGGTAACGTTTTTGAGTATGTTGCTTTTGTCGCCCTTACTCAAATCGCTTTTGACCGAAACGAAAAAACCCGTCGTTGTCTTGGCACAAGACCATTCAGAATCGGTCATTTCTAATATGACGGAGGAACAGCAAACGCAATACCAAGAAAATTTTAAAGCCTTGAGCAATTCGTTAAGCGAACAGTATGAGCTCAAGGAATATTCGTTTGGGGGTAGTGTGCGTGAAGGAGTTGATTTTCAATTCACCGATAAAGTTAGTAATATTTCGGATTTTGTTAAAAATATGTACGATTTGTACAGTAATCAAAATCTAGGCGCTGTGATAATGGCGACTGATGGAATTTATAACGAAGGTAGCAACCCGATTTATGCCAGCACTAAACTGGCTGCGCCAATTTATACCGTTGCGCTAGGCGATACTACTCCACGAAGAGATTTATTAGTAAAACGTGTTTTTCATAATAAAATCGCATATCTAGGAGATAAATTTTCTATACAAATTGATATTTCTGCTCAAAACTGTGCTGGAACGAATACCGTTTTAAATGTGACCAAAGTCCAACAAGGCGGCAATAAGAAACTCCAAAATATTCCAATCACAATTGATAAAAATGATTTCTTTACAACCAAAGAAGTTATTTTGGATACCGAATCCGCAGGAGTTCAACGCTACCGCATTAGTGTAAATGCTGTCAGCGATGAGACTACAACGGCCAATAATTCTAAAGATATTTTTGTAGATGTTTTGGATGCTCGTCAAAAGATTTTGATTTTGGCAAATTCGCCGCATCCTGACATTACAGCTTTAAAACAATCCGCTAGTAAGAATAAAAATTATGAAATCTCAACACAATATATCAACGACCCAAATTTGAGTGTTGGAACTTATGATTTTGTGGTATTACACCAACTGCCTAGCCGAACAAATGACGCGGGCAGCGTCATTTCTACGCTCAAGTCTCGCAAAATCCCACATCTTTATGTAGTCGGTACACAAACCGATTTAGGGAAATTAAATAGTCAACAAGATGTGATTTCTGTCACAGGCGATGGTAAAAATACTGAAGATGTTCAGGCAACGGTGGCTAGCGATTTTAGTTTATTTACCTTAGATGAAGATTTAAAAAAGGAGTTGCCTGTTTTTGCACCTTTGGTTGCGCCTTTTGGAGAATTTAAATTGGAAAGTAATGCACAAGCCTTTTTATACCAAAAAATTGGTAAAATTGATACGAAATATCCGCTTTTAGCTTTCGCCGAAAAAGATAATGTCAAAACGGGCGTTTTGTGTGCCGAAGGGATTTGGAAGTGGCGTTTATTTGACTTCTTGCAACGACAAAATCACGATATTTTTGAAGGTTTGTTGAGTAAAACTTTTCAATATTTGAGTCTCAAAGAAGACAAGCGTAAATTTAGAGTAAGCATCAATAAAAATATTTATAACGAAAATGAATCTATCTTTTTCGATGCCGAATTGTATAACGAAAGTTATGAATTGATTAATGAACCTGATGTCAATTTAACGATTAAAGACAGCGAAGGCAAGGATTATAATTTTGTTTTTAACAAAAATGGAAAGTCCTATTCGCTCAACGCAGGTCTATTTCCTGTCGGAAATTACACCTTTCAAGGCAAGACTTTTTATAATGGCGAAAACTTGACCTATAATGGTCAGTTTAGTGTGCAACCAATTCAATTGGAGATTTTTGAGACAACAGCCAATCATGGCTTGCTACGCTTGTTGAGCGAAAAATACGGCGGAGCCGTTGTTCAGCCGCAAGATATTGCTTCTATCTCCAATATAATTACTGAAAAAGGAACGGTCAAACCTGTTATTTACCAAACGACCAAAACTCGTTCTATCATCAATGTCAAATGGATTTTCTTTTTGTTGATTGGATTATTGATTTTGGAATGGTTTGTTCGTCGTTATAATGGAAGTTATTGATTTTTATGCAAAGTGCTTAGCTTTCCTAAACTTCCCACAGGTTTAGGAAAGCAGTCATTATAGGAGCTACTTGTAAACCTTCATTTTTATAAAATCATTTTCGACGAGCCACTTATCTTCGTTTGCTAGTTTGTCCGCAGCTTTGATGGTGTATTGGTAGGCTTGGATTCCGATTTCCCGAAATACATTTTTGAGTTCCGAAATGCGTTTTTTGGTATTGCCCTCGGTGTCGGGTTTTACGGCAACGACGAGTTCGGCCGCTTCAAAATTTTCCAATGCTCCAGCTATCGCATCAAAATAAAGATTGCCATAACGCACACCATTGTAGCCATCCAAATAAATAAAATAAGGCAAGTTCGTTCCTTCAAATCGTACTTTTTGGCCATAATCTTCAACTAACATTTCGTATTGTTCGATGTCTTCAATAGACAAATACTCAGATTTTGGAATTTTGTCCCACTCTATCTCCCCAAAACTATAAGGTAAGGGATAAAGTGGCGAAGCATCGTCTATCAAAATATGTCCGTTGGGATAAGTCATAGCTTTGTCGTCCACATAATAGGCCTCCAAAGTCAAATATGTATAATTTTCGGATGGACACAAATAGAAGGTATAACTATCCCATTCATAATGGTTGACAGGACTTGTTTCCGCTAATAATTCCTTTTTAGAACATTCGTCGTTTCCTCCATATATTTTTAAACTAATAGGCGTATTAAACTGGGTTTGCTGATTTTGTAAGGCAGAGTGATTGATAAAATAATCGGATTGTGCCAGTGCCAATTGAAAAAGGTAACACCATTGGGATTCCAATGGTGCGGTCAGTTTTTGACTCACCGACTCCCAAGTATTATTGTCTCGTACCATCAATCCCATATAAGTATCGCCATCAATTGCATAAAGATTGACTCCAAAAGGGCCAGGCAAAAGTGCAGGTTGATTGACTTTTCGAGGAACACCTGAGACAATGCAAGTTTCCCAATCAGATACAAACGCCGAGCTGTTGGGTTCACCCTCGAAAGAGGCATTGTTCAGAAAAATGGGTTTTTCTTGTGCGAAGACATTCGCAACAATGAATAGGCTGAGAATAAAAAAGTAAGTTTTTCTAGTCATAGATTTATTAATCAAATAGCTTTACTGAACTTTGCCCGACATAACTCTTTCTGCAAATTTAGGAAAGTAATTCTAAAATCATCACGTTTGCATAACACCTACATTAAATTTTTCGACGGGTGCATTTTGAGCTGCTTCGA
>JAHDEQ010000262.1:3476-5195 GCA_020628755.1 Saprospiraceae bacterium | reverse complement strand
GACAAGCAAATGTTTGTGTATTTTGTGCTTGCTTCTTTTTTGGTAAATTTACGGCAAAGAAAAAACAACACATGGGAAAATCTATATTTGAACAATATCTAGATCAGTTTACCAATACGGTAGATATAACATCGTTCATACTCAACCTTATTGTAGCAACGATATTGACACTTATTGTCCAATACTTCTATTTTTATTTTGGGACTTCTATCAGCAATCGCAAAAAATTTGCGGCCATCTTTTTGCCACTCGCCTTAGGTACGATGTTGATTATCACGATTATTCAATCGTCTGTTGCCTTGTCTTTGGGTTTGGTAGGAGCATTGTCCATTGTACGTTTTAGGGCTGCTATCAAAGACCCCGAAGAATTGACTTTTTTGTTTTTAGTGATTGGAATTGGTTTGGCGACAGGAGCCAACAAGCCAATATTGGCGGCAATTGCCATTTTGTTGATTTTGTTCTTGCTATGGATAAGCAAGTATATGTACAAAACCGACACGCTCAAAACAGAGGACAAAATGTACATTAACATTACTACAGACAAAGAAAACATAGAAGAATTGAGTGCCTTATTAGCGCAAGATTTGCCTTATGTGGAGTTGAAACGAATGGATAGTTTAGCAACGGGATTGGATGTTTCTTTTATTTGTAAAGCCGAAAATATTGCCCAATTAGAAGCCGTCCGAAAGAAAGTCAAAGGACTTTCTGAGCAGACAAGTATTTCCTTTATCGATCAACCAAATTTGATTATATGATTGTAAAGGAACAAAAATCGTTTAATTTCAAATTTGTCCTCACTCGGATTTTATTGGCTGTTGTTTGTATTCTATTGCTTACGGGTGCTTATGCAACTTTGAGCAAGCCATCGAATACACAACTTAGCATTGAGACTTCTTTTGAAAAAAAGAAAAACGACTCTTTTTCGGCTGGAAAGCATTCTTTTTCAAATGCTAATTTTCAAACCGACCTCGAAGCAAAATCAGGCGACCATGCCTTGCTGGTCGCCAGCGACTCAATCCAATATGGGACTTGGTTAGAGTTAGAAAATCCAGCTAATTTATATTGTAACATTTCTGTTTGGGTAAAATTTTTAGAAGGCAATCCCAAAGCAATTATCAACGTTTTTTCAAAAGAAGAAAATGTATTTAGTCGTTCCTTTAGCGGCTTTGACCAGCAAAAAGGCTGGTCAAAAATGGATTATTGGTTTTATACGCCCGACCTTGAAGCTGTCCAAACGCTCATTTTTAATTTAGAAGTAAATGGTAAGGGGAAAGTATTATTTGATGATTTAAAAATCAATTTTACATCTGATTATCCTAAAGAGTTAGTGCCTACTTTTCAGGCTGCCGAAGTCAACCTTCGGATTGATGATAAAGGAATGGCAAAATTAAAAAGAATCCGAGATAGAGCCATTAATAATTTTGTACTCCTCTCTACGGACGATGATTGGGTGGATGCCAAACTGGAAGATGGCGACCAAGTTTTGGATGCCAAAGTTCGTCTAAAAGGCGATTGGACCGACCATCTAAAAGGTACAAAATGGTCGTATCGAGTCAAATTTAAAAAAGATCATACTTGGAAACGACTCAAAACAGTCAATTTCCAAACGCCCAAAGCCCGTAATTTTTTATACGAATGGATATTGCATTTGCTCTGGGAAAAAGAAGATATTTTGACTACTCGTTACGATTATATCACCTTAAAAGTCAATGGCGAATC
>JAHDEQ010000262.1:0-3376 GCA_020628755.1 Saprospiraceae bacterium | reverse complement strand
ATGCACGAAGCACAAAATTTACTTTATCAATGCCAGCATCAACTTAAAAAAGCAGATGATATTTTTGATATAAACTTACTGGCCAAATACTACGCAATCTGTGATTTGACCTGCGCTCATCATGCCACCGTGTGGCACAATCAACGCTTTTATTACAATCCCGTTATCAATAAATTAGAGCCGATTGGATATGACGGAAACGTCAATATCCAAGAACCTGAATTGGCTTATCGAGGCCAACGCTTTTTTGGAGATCCTGATGACGATGACTTTGTTGATGTCTTTTATACGGTTTCACGAGACACCAATTTTATCCATAAATATGTCTATTATCTCAATCAATTTTCTCAAGAAAAGTATATCCAAGATTTTCATAATACTATAAAAGAAGAAGGGAAATTGCGAGAGACTTTTGTCCGAATGGAGTTTCCAGAAGCTAATTTTGAAACCTATTGGTTGAAAAAGAGAGCGACTAGAATCCAAGCACTTTTACGTCCTTACGACGAAAAAACTCTTATTACTTATACGGCTTCTCAACGCAACAATAATGGAACTAAAACCATCAAAATAAAGAATAAATTAGGTCTTCCAATCCTCATAAAAGGAACAGGAAAAACGAAAAATGGTATTGATACGAAGTTAGAAAAACCCGAATATATTTGGGGCTATACCTTTGGTAGAAGTACGCAACGCTATAACGATTTTGAAGTGCCTGCCGATGCAAAATATATTTTTGGAAGTCCAATTGGCTTAGATACGATTGTCTATTCTACAATTAATCCATTAGATAATCCCGAAGATAAATCAGCAGCGCAAGAGCTGTTTAGCAACAGCTCTTTGGATAAGGATTCTAAAGTTTATCAAATCATAAATAATAAAATCGTTTTTAAAGCCAATACAAAAGCGACCATTAAAGAAAACATTATTATTCCAGAAGGATATAAAGTCTATTTTCAAGAAGGAGTCGAATTGGATTTTATAAACAATGCCGCTTTTCTGAGCAAATCGCCTGTAGAAATGTATGGCACAGAAGCCGCCCCAATCATCATCAAGTCATCTGACAAATCTGCCAAAGGGTTTACGGTATTACAAGCCCAAGAAAAATCCATTTTAAACAATGTACTCTTTGCTCAATTCGATACTTGGAAGTACAAAAATTGGGAATTGACAGGGGCTGTCACCTTTTATGAATCTGAAGTTGAAATCAATGGCTGTATCATTACAGAAAATAGTTGCGAAGATGCACTCAATATCATTCGATCACAATTTGAGATTTACAATATGACTATTTCTAATACCTTTGGCGATGGTTTTGATGCCGATTTTTGTAAAGGAAGAATCGAAAATTCTCGTTTTCTCAATACAGGAAACGACGGGATGGATTTTTCGGGGAGCAAGCTCATTATACACGATTGTATTGTAGATAAAGGAGGCGACAAGGGCATCAGCGTGGGCGAAGAATCAAAGGTCAGCGCAAGTAATTTAACTATCAAGAATGCCATTTTAGGAGCTGCTTCAAAAGATTTATCACAATTAACTTTAGTCAACTTTAAAATGAGTAATTGCGAACAAGGCTTTGCAGCATATCGTAAAAAACCCGAATATGGCGGCGGAACAATCTATGTAGATAAATACGAAGCGGACAATATCAAAACCTTGCACGTCATCGAGCAAGGCTCTGCTTTGCACATTGATGGTAATTTTGTAACTCAATAAAGTTGCGCTATCATTTTAATGTCGAAAAAAGCAATTTCCAAAATTTTGACCGCCCGCAGGGAGAATTTTTTAATTTTTGTAGCAAAGCGGAAAAAATTAAAAAATCTAGGTCAAAAGTTTTGAGAAATATGCGATTCGACTAGATTTTTGGTTCTTTTCATCAATGGAAAAGAACAAACATATTAATATCACTCATGCGTTACGAACGAAAATACAGAATCACTTCTTGTCCCTTATCGAGTATAAGGCAGGCAGTTCGTAACCATCCTGCCAGCTTTCGAAAGATATTTCCCGACCGACAAATCAATAATGTTTACTGGGACACGCTTGGTTTGCAAACCTACCGAGACAATGTCATGGGAATTGCCCAACGGCAAAAGTTTCGCATTCGTTGGTATGGCAACGAACTTCAAAAAATCAATCTTCCAAAACTTGAAATCAAAAAGCGTTTAAATGAGTTAGGGGACAAAGAAATCTTTGATATGGATAATTTTGAACTTGAAAATATTACCAATTTATCAAAAGAAGTCACTCAATTATCTAAGGTCAACAGCAATCTCATTCCTACTCTACTCAATTCCTATCAACGTTCTTATTGGGGAACGGGCAATCAAAAATTTCGGATAACAATAGATTATAATATGCGTTTTCATTCACTCCTCAATGAAGGCAAATTTAGAAACTATGTGCATCAAGATCCAGCTATTATTTTGGAATTGAAATACGACGAAGATTTTAGTTCCGTAGCGGATTCTATAGCACAATTCATTCCTTTTCGGAGAACCAAGAATTCAAAATATGTTATGGGAATTGAGTATTCCAATACTTGGTTGACCTGATTTTGTCCCGTCTTTGTTGCTAAAATAATTTTCATCTTCACAAAAATCTATTATTTTGGTTTTATAAAATCTCCATAATGAAAAATTTTAACCGCACGCTCCTAGTTGTATTTTATTTAGCCTTAACCACAATACTATTTGCTCAAAACAAACAAGACCTTTGGCAAATCAAAGCCAAAGACATTGATCCTAATCGCTACTTCGGCGCGATGGTCGCCAATGGAATGACGGGTTTGGTGAGCGATGCTCGTCCGATGTATGTCAAAGAAGTCGTTTTGAATGGTGTTTTTGACCGTTACCAACGAGGTCGTGTAAGTAATATTTTGAAGGGATTTAATGCACTCAATTTGGATATGATTGTCAATGATGATTTTTTAGATGCTTCTAAAATTTCTGATTTTGAACAGACTTTGGATATGAAAAAAGCGATGTTGGTGACGACTTTCCAGAACGGGCCAGTTCGTGTCAAACACGAACTGGCGAGCCTCCGAAATTTGCCCTACACTGCCATTGCCAATGTTGAAATCACAGCCGATAAAGATGCGGAATTTACGATTCTCAATAATATCCTTGCCCCCAATCATTTACGCGCAGTTCAAAATTTTTATAGCGAAATAGATCGTCCGCATGTCAAAATTCCTCTCTTTACATCTGTTGCAAAAAGTCCATCAGGTGCAGTACAATTGGCAGTTTCTAATAGCTTTATTTTTCAAGAAAAACATGGACATGAACCAGAACTTATTCATGAAGATTGGGACTTTAACCGGCACTTGGTCAAATTTACCAAAAAACTAAAAAAAGGAGAAACCTATCGTTTTAGT
>JAHDEQ010000261.1 GCA_020628755.1 Saprospiraceae bacterium | reverse complement strand
TGGTGCAAAAGATCATAAGCTAAATGTTCAAGTTATTATTTTGACGTTACTTAGCACACTAGCAGGAACTGCTTTGGGTTTGGCAATGAGGCTTTTGTAGGTGTTCAACAATTTTTTGGCAGTTTCAAGGTTGTCGTATTTATCTTTAGTGAGTTGGAGTGCATTTTGTCCGATTTTGCCCAAAGAGCCATTGCTTTGATAACAAAAATCTATACAATTGATAAATTCATTCGCAGAGTTAGCTATCAAAACTTCTTTTTGATGCTGTGCATCAATACCTTCTAGACCGAGAGCAGTCGTGATAACGACTTTGCCGAGTGCCATACCTTCCAATATTTTAGCTCGCATACCGCTACCAGCGTGTAGTGGCACGACCATGACCGAATGACGATTGATAAACTTGTGTGCGTCATTTACTTCACCATGAATAATGACATTATTCTTATTCAAATTCATCAACCAATTGGGCGTATTTCTACCAGCAACATGAAATTTGAGTTTAGGATAACGTTTATTGATTTCATCCCAAATATTTTCTAAAAACCATTTCAAACCTTCGAGGTTGGGCATCCAATCGAGTGAACCAATAAATGAAAGCGAAATATCTTGTTTATAGGATTTATTGTTGGGCAAATAGTCGTTGGTATCAAGGCCAATTGGAGTAACAACTGCCTTTTTGGAGTAACCTAAGGAGCGATAAGTTTTTAGATCTTTTTCGGTAATGGGAATCAACAAATCAAAGTGATTCATCTTATCCAATTCGTAGTTTTTGAGCTTTTTGGTAAGTGAATTGAGGTACCATTTCTTTGGTAGAAATGCAGTTTGGTTGGTGACTCTTTCCCAAATTTCGTGCTCCACATTGTGGGCACGCATCGCTATTAAGGCATTGGAATGTTTGCGAATGGTATCAATATAAGGAGCTAAGTATAGCGTTTCTAATTGTACAACATCAAATTTTTCTTTCTGTAAAATTTCGATTAATTTGTTGTTATAGGCTTGCGAAACAAAACGCTCAATGTGATAAGATTTGCTAGAAAAAAGATTTTTAAAAGCATCATAATATTTGATACTATTATCAATTTCAACAGTATGAATGGCCTCGTAATGGTCGAAGTTTTCGGGAAGATTTCGAGTATTAAAGAAATGTTTTGAAGTGTTCATTGCCAAAAGAGTAATTTGGCAATCTAATGTATGGAGTCCTTTGCTGAGATGGGTAACTGCAATTGATTCTCCATCTTTTAATGGAAAAGGAAACTTCTTGCAAAGTTGAAGTACTTTCATATAGCAATTGTTTAAAGCTTTGAGCCTTTGGTTTTCTATACTATTCAGAAAATGAAAACATTTTCTAAATCAAATTACTGCATCATTTTGTGGTACTAAAAATACCATTAAGTAAAATTTCTCTCTATAGACTAAAACTTTAAACGTTAAATAGATTTGCCAACAAAAGTGACAATACAAATATAGATGAATATTCTGCAATAATACAAAATCGTTTTGGATTCTTGCCTATTATTTGTCAAAAAATAATTTCGTCGTCTGCTTTCCAAAAGGGCGAGACAATGCACAAAAACACCAAATCTTCACTTCCCGTATTGCTAACAGATTGGCGTTCATTTGGTTCAACAGCAACTATATCGCCTTGTTTTACTATCTTTTTTTCCTCACCAATAAAAATCATACCTTCACCTGCCAAAAAATAATAGACTTCTGTCGATTTTAAAGCGTGTGGCAGGGACGATGTATTTGGTTTTAAAATAGCATGGGCAATACTATAAGGGATGTCAATAGCATCATTTTTGGGATGCAATACTTCTTTTAAAATCGTATGATCACCTGCCAAAAAGGAATCTATATTTTCAATAGATTTATGGAGTGTTTTATTTTTCATAATCAGAACGAAAAAATTAGTAGTTTAGCTGCTAAATCTGCTGTCCATGTATTTGTGTGTTTATCTGCGTGTGAGACGCAAACACATAGATACCATAGACACACAAAAACAATTTGAATGATTCAAGCCGAAAATATACACAAATCTTACGGAAACTTAAAAGTGTTGCGTGGAGTAAATGTAAATATTGACAAAGGAGAAGTCGTTTCTATTGTCGGCAAATCTGGTGCAGGCAAAAGTACATTGCTGCACATATTGGGTACGCTAGACCAAGCGGATGAAGGAAGTTTGACCATCAACAATCAACAAATACAAAAATTGAGTACTAAAGAATTGGCCGTTTTTAGAAACACCAATATTGGTTTTATTTTTCAATTTCATCATTTATTACCAGAGTTTACGGCAATAGAAAATGTTTGTTTTCCAGCTTTTATTCAAAAAAAATCGGAAAGTGAAGCTCAAAAAAGAGCGAAAGAATTATTGACTTATTTGGGACTAAAAGATCGCTTAACCCATAAGCCAACACAACTTTCGGGCGGAGAGCAACAGCGGGTCGCTGTTGCCCGTGCTTTGATGAACGAACCTGCGGTTGTTTTTGCAGACGAACCTTCTGGAAATTTAGATTCGGCTTCCTCCAAAGATTTGCATCAATTATTATTCAAACTCCGCGATGATTTTAATCAAACCTTTGTCATCGTTACCCACAATGAGGAGCTTGCCGAAATGAGCGACCGCAAGCTCGTTATGCGTGATGGCCTTATTGTTTGAAATATACTCAATTATTCTGTCAAAGCTCTTAAAAATAAAAGTCTTACATTTGCAAGTTACAAATAGTAAAGCAGATACGGCTTCCACAAACTTAAAAACATGCAAAAAACATTTATCTTACTCTTATCTTTTATTTGTTGTTTTTCAACCTACTCTTTTAGTCAAAATATGCCTTCTGAAATGCGTATTTCACAAGATGGACGCAGATTGACGCTAGGCGGCAATCAAGCAACTGGCTTTTATGACGATACCCAACTCAAAATTATTGAATTAGAATTTGACCAAGCCAATTATTGGGATTTGCTAGACGAAGATACACCCGCAAGCCTTCGTTATGATAATGATACTTATGATGGAGTAGGTGTACGTTTTAAAGGCGCAACTTCTGATTGGGCAAATTTTACACAAAAAAAATCTTTTAATATTTCCATAGATTATACCGATGAAGACCTTGATATTGAAGGTTATCAAACCACCAATTTGAATGGCGGTTTTCAAGATCCATCCAATCTTAGAGAAGTCCTCTTCAATTGGGTTGGCCGACATTACAATCCAAGTCTGAAATCCAATTTTGTACATTTATACATCAATGGCGAATCGTGGGGAGCGTACAGCAATGTTCAACAACTCAATAATGATTATATTCGAGAGTGGTTTATGAATGATAGTGGCAGTCGTTTTCGTTGTATTGAACCTGATTTTACTGGCGGTGGTGGCGGCGGCCCAGGAGGTCCTGGCGGCCCACCTTCTGGCGGTGAGTGTAGTGGCGGTATGGGCGGAGGCCCAGGCGGCGGCGGTGGTCAAGGCTGGAGTGGCGGCCCATCTTCGCTCAATTATTTGGGGACAGATTCTACCGATTATCAAGAAAATTATTTGCTCAAAGGTTCGGACAGAGAAGATCCTTGGAGCGACTTGATACAATGTATTGATCGCCTCAACAATTTACCCGAAAACCAATTGATAGACTCACTTTCTACTTATTTTGATATTGACAAAACACTTTGGTACTTGGCACATGAAGTGATGCTGACGGATGAAGATGGCTACATTTATAAAGGACGAATGGATTACTATGTATATTTTGATGCACATTCGGAAGTGCTTGTTCCTTTGGAATATGATGGCAATAGTACAATGGAAATGAGTTTGGTCAATTGGAGTCCTTTTCAGCGAGAAGATGATGAATGTTTTCCTTTGATGAATCGTTTGATGGCCGTACCAGCCTTTCGACAACGCTATTTGGCGCATTGCCGAACGATTGTAAATACTTATATGGACTTGGATTTGATTCATAATAAGATTGATTTTTATGCCAATCTCATCAACGAATTAGAAGCCAATGATCCAGTAGGAGACGAATTGTTTTCGTATATCGAATTTTTGGAAGGAGTAGAAGAACTAAAAGATTTTTTTGAAGAAAGAAGGGATGTTTTGCTTAGTTATGATGCAATTACTCGCGAAGGTGTGCCAATAGAGTTGGTGCAATACGAAGTTAACGGTCTCGTTTTTGAGCAACCTTCGGAGACGGATGATGTCGTCGTCACCAGCACTATTGGTGCTGGCGATGTAACGCGTATTAATTTACATTATGGTACTGGTTTTATGGGTAAATTTGAACGAACCCAAATGCTGGATAATGGTCAAAATGGTGATGCTGCGGTAGGAGATGGAGTTTATTCTGCTACGATACCAGCATTTGCAAAAGGGCAATATGTACGTTACTATGTAGAGACGATTGCAGATGATGGTTTTGGTACAAGAACCTATAGTCCCGAAGGTGCAGAACACGATGTTTATCTTTATCAAGTTAAACCTGCCGAATCGGTTGACGACGATGTGGTTATCAACGAACTCATGGCTTCTAACCAAGCTACTCAGACGGATGAAGCAGGCGAATTTGACGATTGGATTGAGTTGTTCAATACCTCTACTAATGAAGTGGATTTGTCGGGCTATTTTGTTTCGGATAATCCCGAAAACCTACAAAAATTTGAACTGCCAGCAGGCACCACCATTGCAGGTGGTGGCTATTTGATTTTGTGGGCCGATGAAGACCAAGAACAAGGCGATTTACATACGAATTTCAAACTTTCTAAAAATGGAGAAACCGTTTATTTGCTTACGCCAGAAGGAGCAATTGCCGATGAAGTGACTTTTGGAGCGCAAAGCGATGACTTGGGACACGCTCGACAACCCAACGGAGTCGGGAGTTTCGTCAATAAAGCTCCAACTTTTAATAGCAATAATGACGCTACCACAAATATTCAAGATGCACAATTTTCTAGTTTAGATTTTAAGGTTTTCCCTAATCCTGCTTTCGATAATATACACATCAGCTTGGAAAGGGTAAATGAAAATACTGATATTCAAATTTTCAATACGCTTGGTCAAAATATTTATCATCGTAGCATTAGCCAACATCAATTTAGCATTGATGTGGCAGCTTGGACTAAGGGTTTGTATTTTATCAAAATTGGAAATGTATCAAAACCTGTTTTAATAAAATAGGCACTACGGTAAAAACTATGGGTAAAAGAAAACACTAATATTGAAGCTCAAAGG
>JAHDEQ010000260.1 GCA_020628755.1 Saprospiraceae bacterium | reverse complement strand
TCAAATATTTTTTATACAAATTCGTAGAAGTCAAATAGTAAAACTTCTAAAGTTTTTTCGCTCGGCTTGTCGTTTGCATTTCCATTTTAGAATCCATAGTTGGGATTAATTCACCACTCATTTGCACACTACCACTCAATTTTTGAGTGATTTCGTTTTCATCTGCCCAGCCAGTTGCCTCGTCTATTACAATCGTTCCGACTTGTGAGCCAGAGAGATTATATTTCATACGCATCCCCATCATTTCTGTGCCTTTTGATTTAGGATTTGGCGCAACCGTTCCTTTTACATCAATATAGGATTTTCCATTTTTTCTTGAAGTTAAAGTATAAGTAGTATTTATAATGGCTTCAACCGTGCCAGCCAGTGTATCTTTTTTTGACCAAGAATCACCAACTTTGACAGCTTTATTGGGGTAAATTTTATAAATATTACTAAACATATTGCTCATAGATTCATCTCCAAATTGCGTGCGCATACTTTCCTTCATTTGGTCTTTAGAAATCATCGGGACTTCAGGCATTTTTTCAACCATTTTGTCCACCATTGTATCAAAACCTGAAATAGAGACTAGCTCTCCATTTTTATTGAGTTGAGACATGACTGTCGTACCAACGATATAGTCATACATCTCAGAACCTGCGGTATTTTTTGATGGTTCTTTGGAATCATAAACCATCGAAGCCATTGGATTAATTTGATTTACTTTTACATGTTCAATGATAGCTTCCAAAAAAGTATCGCCATTAGAAGCAATCTCTTTTACGGTATAATCCATAATAAAAGTCTGTTCGTTGATGGTTTTTTGGTTTTGCCCCATCACTTCGACATTGACATCACTTTCTTGTGAAGTAGAATATTTAAAACTTGTATTTTGAGGTAAATTTAGCTTGTACTGAATGGCTTGTTGGCTTTTGCAAGCCAACATAGTTGAGAAAATGATTGTTGCTAAACATATTTGAATTAAACGAGTATTCATGGAGGTCTAATTAATTGGTTTTTAGAATATTATCTACATCTTTTTGAATCATTTTTGCAAGGTTGTTGGCCTCATCAGCCGTAGCCGCTTCCGAATAAATTCGGATGATAGGTTCGGTATTAGATTTACGTAAGTGCACCCAACTTTGATTATAGTTTATTTTGAGTCCATCAATTGTATTGATGTCATCTTCGGCATAACGTTCTTTTAATTTTTGAAGCAATAAATCAACGTTAATGTCTGGTGTAAGCTGGATTTTATTTTTGGAAATCGTGTATTGCGGATAAGAGGCTTTTAGCTCAGAAGTCGCCTTTTCAGACAATGCCAAATGCGACAAAAACAAGGCAATACCAACTAAGGCATCTCGGCCATAATGCAGTTCAGGTAAAATAACGCCGCCATTTCCTTCGCCGCCGATGATAGCATTGGTAGCCTTCATTTTAGAAACAACATTGACTTCGCCTACTGCGGAGGCATGGTATTCCATACCATGCTTTTCGGTGACATCACGCAAGGCACGAGTCGAAGAAAGATTGGAAACGGTATTGCCTGGCGTTTGTCCCAAAATATAATCTGCTATCGCTACCAAAGTATATTCTTCATTAAAGAGTTCACCATTTTCACAAACCAAAGCCAAACGATCTACATCAGGATCAACTGCAATACCCAAATCTGCATTTTCGGCAACAACACGTTCGCAAAGTTCAACCAGATTTTGAGCAAGCGGTTCAGGATTATGATTAAAGTAGCCTGTAGGATTTTCATTTATTAAAACAAACTCACAACCCATTTTTTTGAGCAGGGGAGGAATCGAAATAGAACCCGTCGAGTTGATACAATCTACTACTACTTTGAATTTCTTTTGACGCACAACACCTGTTTTGACCAAATCTAGGCGACAAATTTTATCAATATGTTTTTTGATGTAGGTATTGTCTTTACAATAAATACCCATTTTTTCAATGGGCGCATATTCAATTTCGCCACTTTCTATAAGGTCTAAGACTTCTTGACCATCTTGAGCCGAGATAAATTCGCCTTTGTGATTGATAAATTTGAGGGCGTTCCATTGCATCGGATTGTGGCTGGCTGTTATGATAATACCAGCAGCCGCATTTTCTTCAGGCACAGCTATTTCAACAGTTGGAGTAGTCGAAAGCCCCAAATCTATCACATCAATACCCAAGGATAGGAGGGTGTTGACGACCAGTTGACTGACAATTTCGCCAGAAATACGTGCATCACGTCCTACAACAATTTTGGGATTGCTTTTACCTCTGATGGCCCAAAAGCCAAATGCAGCAGCACACTCCACAATATCTTGTGGCGTAAAGTTTTCACCTTTTTTGCCACCAATAGTTCCTCTAATTCCTGAAATCGATTTAATTAAGGACACAGTTTAGATTTTTGGTTAATAAAATTTATATCTCAAAAGTACAAAGAAGTCTTTGGCAAAAAAAACTATTCTATCTTTGTGCAAAAAATAATCATTTGGAGACTTTATTGCTTTGGGACGAACGGCTTTTTTACTATATAAATAGTGTTTGGCACCATCCTTTTTTGGATGCGCTGTTGCCCATTTGGCGCAACAAACTTTTTTGGCTGCCCTTGTATATTTTTTTGATAAGTTTTGTTGCCATCAATGCAAAAAAAAATATCCTTGCTTTTTTTGTAGCGATAATCGTATTAATGACAATTTCGGATACGATAAGTAGTAAGATTCTAAAAAAAACCTTCGAAAGACCTCGACCTTGCCGTACCGAACATATTGAACCCGAAATGCGAAAACTCCTAGGCTGTAGCAAAAGTTATAGTTTTCCTTCTTCGCACGCCTTCAACCATT
This sequence comes from Saprospiraceae bacterium, assembly GCA_020628755.1. GTDB lineage: Bacteria > Bacteroidota > Bacteroidia > Chitinophagales > Saprospiraceae > JAHDES01. Next base: position 2,406 of record JAHDEQ010000260.1, on the reverse strand, counting down.
TTGCTATAGCTGTTTTTTTAATCCTGACTTTGGGAAAGTCATTTAAACAGAGCCGATACTGGCTGCTCCTTTGGGCAGCTAGTATTGCCTACGCTCAAGTTTATGTTGGCGTACATTTTCCTTTGGATGTTTTGCTGGGCGCATTGATGGGAACACTCGTAGCATATATAGTAGCCAACGCATTTAACCACAAAACTGAAATTAAATTTTAGATTTTTATTCAGAAATTTAGTAAAGTAAATTATTTTTTCTACTTTTATACTAACAGTTTAATTGAAAAAGAAACTGTTTAAGAAAACATACTATATTTTAATAGACATCTATGAGAAAAGCACCCACTCAATAACAAGAGTTACTTGTTATTTTGCTTTCCAATGTATTAATTTCATTTCTCATAGTATTGATTCAAGATTTTGGATTACAAGCAGTTGTGATTTATTTCTTGTCAATATGAAAAAATCTAACCCCAAATTTTTTCCCATAACATCCGTAAACAATACACACATTTTTGAAAAGAGTCTTTTACCTGATTTATTCGGAATAATTTAACATTTTCCCTATGAACACTATTATTGATGTGGAGACTTTTTCAAAAATAGCATAGTGTTTAAGAAATTCTATTAATAGAGCAATAGCTCTTTATACGAATTTTTAGCACTGTCAAAATAATATGGGAAAACATGACTATTTCAATTTTTGGCCTACTTTTTATAGTGTTCCTTTCGGTAGGATTGGGTAGCCTAATCATGTGGCAAGTTAGAGCTTATCGAATCGAGGCACTAGAAAATTTATTACGACAAAATGAAAAAAAATTCCTTCAACTAGAGATGGAACATGGTAATTTGGAGGCTTTTGTACAACATTTGAAGGAAATAAATCAGGAGCGCAAAAAGAAAAATCAGGGAACTTCGGCAAAGTTTCCTAATAACTAAACATACTATGCAAACTTTTAACTCTTTGTATCTCATTAATACCATGACCCCAAAAGACGTTTTTATTTTAAAGCAAAATGGTATTCAGAATTTAGAAGATTTAGCAAAACTTTCTGAAAAGGAAGTACAGTCTTTGACTCAAAAACTCAATTTCTTAGAAGGAAGAATCCAATACGAATATTGGATAGAACAAGCCAAAGACTATATAGAATACAAAGCGTAATTTTGTGTTTTTCATATGTTCAATTTGTTTTTTGTGGTTCTCGGCATAGTCACTATCAATAATTAAAAGGTTTATACCTAAGAGTCTATAAAGAGAATAATTAGTATCAGTAAGTGTGGAAAGCCCTGTCTCATTTTGAGGCAGGGTTATTTTTTTGGTGTTTTTTTTGTTCTGATTAAACGAATTTTCTATTAGGAGCGTTTTAGAAATACAAATCAACACACAATTTCATGAAACATATTTTGCTGCTTAGTTTTCTCCTCCTTTTTATCAATGGTTTTTGTCAAGAAGCCAAAAATGTTGCTTTAGATATTCCTTTGCTCGAAGGCATAGAATACAAGCACGAAGCAGTCAAACAATATGATTTTGCCAAAAAACCACATGGTTATTGGTTATTTGTACCTGACCAGCCTCGCCCTGCCAAATCCGATGTCGTTGTTTTTATGCATGGTTATGGTGGCTACAACCCTATGATTTATGGCAAATGGATAAAGCACTTGGTACAACAAGGAAAAACGGTTATTTATCCTCGCTATCAACGCAATTTGTTCTTGCCATCGCCTAAAAAATTTGGCAAAAATGCGTCTAAAGGAATCGTAGATGCACTTCAAGAATTACAAAATGGCGATTATCCCGAACCAAATATTGACAATTTTTCATACATCGGTCATTCTTATGGAGGTGTGATTTCCTCTTTTTTATCAGCCAATTTTCAGAAATATGAATTGCCTAAACCAAAAGTATTGATGATGTGTTCGCCTGGTACAGCAATTTTTAAAGGTGGCCGACTCGATTCTTATGAAAGCCTTCCCGAAGATTTAAAACTGATTATTCTGACAAGTGTCCATGATGATGTCGTTGGCGATGAGTTTGCTTGGTTAGTTTATAATACAGCCACAAATACACCTGACCGCAATTTATTGCGCCAGTTTCCTGATGCTCACAAAGCAGAAAGGATTAGAGCAGGACATAATGAGAGCTATTGTATTGACCAAGAATTTGATACAGGATTGCGCAATGTTACTACAAAACGAGCCTTGCGAATAAGCGAATTGAATGCAATTGATTTTTATGGCTATTGGAAATTATATGATGCTGCATACAGTTGTGTCGTCAAAGGCCAGCACTGCGATGTTGCTTTGGGCAACACCGCAAAACAAAAATACTTAGGTGCATGGGCAGACGGTTCGCCGATTCGTCAACTCGAAGTTTTTGTACCTGCTCCCGAAAGTGCTCAAAATAAATAAAAAA
>JAHDEQ010000259.1 GCA_020628755.1 Saprospiraceae bacterium | reverse complement strand
CTAAACTTAGCATGACTATTGACATCCCGCAAATTTAGAAAAGCATTTTTTACCAAAACTCAATAAGCGATTATTTTTGAATTAGTACATTTGCAGAATGAAGGCCAAAGATAAAAATAAAAGTTTTCAAAAGCGATTGGAGCAAGATGCCTCAACAGCGGACAAACCGCTGTTGACCTCGGCGCAGTACACGACTTTTCAGGTTTTTATTGTCCTTATTTTTGGGTTGAATTTATTGGTTTTGAATGATGTGTTGGGATTGAATTTGTGGGGAGAGAAAACGACTCTTGAACAAGTAGGATGGACATTTGAATCTGATTTGAGGGATTTAATATCAGGAGAAGAACCAATTTGGAGACTTAATTTGCCTATTATCTTTTATCAATTAATTACAAAGTTTATAGGTGAAAATATCTTTGCCATTCGATTGGTGGGAGTTATTTTTTTTATTTTTTCGCTTTTAGGAACGTATAATTTGGGGCGACGATTTTTGGGAGAAGAGCGTATCAAAATGACCATTTTGATACTGATGTCGAGCTTTTTGATGGTCAATTTTGCCAAATTTGCGATGCTCGATATTTGGATTGGAGGAATCCAAATGTTGCTGTTTTGTGCACTGATTCTTTATTTAAAAAAGTCTAATTCGGATTGGTGGAATGTATTATTGGTCTTTGCTGGTATCAGTACTTTAATTGCGCCCATGCTAAATGGAGTATTTATTTTGGGATTATTGGCCTATTTATACTTTTTTCATCCCAATGGAAAAGTCTTAAAGGAGAAAAGAAATCTAGTTTTTGTACTGCCTTTAATTATTGGATTTTTTGTCCATCCAATGGAAAGTTATTTTTGGTTTCAACCCTTGCAATACCTTAAAATGAATATTTTGGGAATGCTTCTTTTTCTTCCTTTTTTATTGCCAGCCTTATGGCAATTGATTCAGCGATTAAGGAAAAGAGAAGAATTTTCAATTCTGATTTTTGGAGGTTTATTGATGGGATTTTTGACACTTTCTTTGAGTATTCAATTCTTTTTTGCTATTCTTGTAGCTAAGCAGATGAAGGATTATTTTGATAAAAATTATCCTTATCAAAACGCTGTAAAGACCTTGGCCATCTTTGGTATGATAGGATCTTTTAGTGTCTCACTATATTATATGCTCAATGGTTTTCGAGCGCAAGGGGCAATCGGTTTTCGAGCTCCGATGTTGTTGAGCCTGGCCTATTGGATTCCCAATTTTGTATTTTTAATAGGTCTATATGCTAAGCGTCGTCGAATGATTGAAGGGAGTTTGCTCATTTGTGGCGTATTATTGACCCTTATTTTTTGGATGCATACTGCTCCGCTATTGTTTAAGGAGTGGTTTTAATATTTGTGTTTAAGTGTCTATGTGTTTGAGTACCTATGAATCGCAAACCCATAAACACGCAAACACGCAAACACATCAATTAATGGATTTTAAAAATTTAGTCTTAACAGAAGAAGATGGAATCGGTATTGTGACCATCACGAGAGAAAAAGCCCTGAATGCGCTGAACACACAAACGATGTTGGAGTTGCAGTATTTATTTACCGAATATGGCCAAAAATGGGCAGTTTCGGGTATCGTGTTGACAGGAGCAGGAGAAAAAGCCTTTGTGGCAGGTGCCGACATCAAAGAGTTTTTGGGAATGAGTGCCGAGGGCGGCTCTAAAATGGCGCAGCGAGGACATGATATTTTCTTTGCAATTGAGCGTTTTCCAAAACCCGTTATTGCTGCTGTCAATGGTTTTGCATTGGGTGGCGGTTGTGAATTGGCAATGGCTTGTCATATGCGTGTGGCAGGCGAAAATGCTAGATTTGGACAACCCGAAGTAAACCTCGGAATCATTCCAGGTTATGGCGGAACGCAGCGTTTAATACAATATATTGGTAAAGGCAAAGCAATGGAATTGTTGATGACGGCTGATATGATAAAAGCTCCTGAAGCCTTACAATTGGGCTTGGTCAATCATGTCGTACCTGCGGGAGAGGAAATAGCGAAAGCCAAAGAAATATTATTGAAAATTGCCTCAAAAGGGCCTGTTGCGATAGCGAAAATCATAGAATCGGTCAATGCTTATTTTGATGAAAAACAAGATGGATTTGCCAAAGAAGTCAATGCTTTTGGTGAAACCACAGGTACAAGCGATTTTATAGAAGGTGCAACGGCTTTTGTAGAAAAACGAAAAGCTAATTTTAAAGGAAACTAATGCCACAAAGACCGCCTCTATCAACGATTCTTGTTTATGCACTAGGACAATTAGGCTGGTCATTGGCTGCCTTTGGAGCAGCCAATTTGTTGGTGTATTTTTATATGCCACCTGAAGAAGGAGCAAGTGCGGTTTTTCCAACCTATATTTTTCAAGGTGCAGTTTTAGGAATTTTGACGGTCATTGGGATATTGAACTTTGGGGCAAGAATCTTTGATGCCATAACTGACCCGCTGATTGCCAATTGGTCAGATAAGAGCGAATCTAGTTTTGGCAAACGAAAACGTATTATGGCAATTGGCGCATTGCCTTTTGCGCTATTTTCTTTTCTGATATTTTATCCTCCTTTTGAGAGTATCAATGCAAATAGTATTTGGCTGGGCGGAACGATTTTTTTCTTCTATCTTTTTATGACGATTTATGTCGTTCCCTACAATGCTTTGATAAGTGAGTTGGGGCATCATCCTGACGATCGAATGAAGATTAGTACTTTGATTTCGGTCACTTGGGCTTTGGGATTTTTGATTGGCAATAGTGCTTATGCGGTGCAAGGAATGTTGGAGCAAAGTATGAGTTCTACGGAGGCTTTTCAGGCAACGATTATGGCTTTTGCGATAGCATCTTTCTTCTTTATGATGATTCCTGTTTTGTTTTTGAATGAACAAAAATATTGTCAACAAGGAGAAGGTCAAGATTCTATTTTTGAATCAGTAAAGTCAGTTTTTAAAAACAAGGATTTCCTGTTTTTTACCCTTTCAGATTTGATGTATTGGTTGTCCTTGACTTTTATACAGCTAGGGGTAAGTTTTTATATTACTATACTGATGGGATTGGAAAAAGGCTTTGCAAGCCTTTTTATGGGAATAGGATTTTTGTGTAGTTTTTTACTTTATATTCCCATCAATATTTTGGCAAAAAAAATAGGGAAAAAGCGAACTTTGTTGCTAGCTTTCATAGCTTTTAGTAGTACCTTTTTGCTGACCTTTTTTGTACAACAAATTCCAGTTCCACAAATGGTACTTTTTTATAGTCTAGCCGTATTGTCCGCCTTTCCCTTGGCGTCTTTCGGGATTATTCCCAATGCCATCATTGCTGATATTGTACATCAGCATGAGGCACAAACGGGAGAAGCACAAGCTGGAATGTTTTATGCCGCACGTAATTTCATGATGAAATTGGGCATTTCCATAGCAAATTTGATTTTTCCTTCCTTATTGCTATTGGGCAAAAGTCTAGAAAATCCAATGGGTGTTCGTGTGTCTGCCTTCTGTGCTTTTCTTTTTTGTTTATTGGGGTATTTTCTGTTTTTGAAGTATGAAGAAAATGCGGCGACGTATCAAAATTAAGGCTGTTCTTTTAAGTTTTGAAGCTAAATAGAACAACAGAAAATAGTTTTGCTAGCCTTAATTTGGAGAACTGCCGAAAATGCTAATTCGCTATAAAAATAACTGCTTCAATAACCGCCAAACCTACATCAATCCAAATCCAGCCATTGCTGCTTTGATCCTGTCTTTTGACATAGAACTTATGCGACTTTGGTAGGTCGTTTCTTGCATACGCCTTAAACTCTTTTCGCTTCATTTTTTCAATATAGGAAACATAGAATTCATTTTCGAGTTGTTTTTCTTTATCAAAACTTTCGTCGAAGGAATAGATCAAACGATTGCTAAATTGAAAGGGCGAATTGCCTTCCACATAGCCTTCGGCTTTGTGGTTTCGACCCAATTTCTGCCAACGAAATGTTACAGGAAAGCCTTCTATAACCTCGCTTGATTGTGCAGGTATTTTTTCGATTTTAGGGGGTAAAATAAATGCTTCTTGAGGAATATTGACCGCTACTCCATATAAGTCAGTATAAAAATCGTAGCGTTCATTATTGATTTCAAAAATGGACTTACTAAAGTCTATGTATAAATCTTGATCTGATTTGTTTGTGATATTGAATAGCAAAACGCCGCCCTCCGTCCAAAAATCATAGGCGATGGCAAGGTCTTCGTTTTCATAAGCAAAGACATCATCTTCATAATTTTCGACTTGACTAGACTGGACTTCTAGCACTTGTACGGATGAGCAAGAGGCAAAGAAAAGAGCAAATAAGAGAAAGAGTACATTTTTTTTCATAGCTACCAATTTTGATGAAGAACTCCAAAATAGGAATAATCCAAAGATACGCAGCTTGAATCCCAAAAGTCATACTTTTGGGGTTAAATTATTCTTAATGACTGTGTTAAAGAGTGTTAAGGTTGTGTTTGTGCCTGTCTATCGACAGGTAGATGTTTAGGTGTTTGCGTTCCATCATAGACACATAGACACATAGACACATAGACAGGCCAGCTTTGCTGGCTAATACCCCACTGCTTGTCCATCTTTTCGTGATTCAGAAGCCCCATAATAGACCTTGTTTTTAGCATCAAAAAGGATAGCTTGATAACCTCCGTAAATTCCTCTTGCATAGCCGACTTTGTGTCCCATACTCATCAATTTTTGAATGGTTTGATAATCATAACCCGATTCTAAATGTATCGTTCCACGACCATCTGCAACTTTACCTGTAGGAGAGGAGGAGCCGCCATGATCCATGCGGGGCGCGTCGCCAGCTTCTTGCAAGTTCATACCAAAATCAATCATATTTACCAAGATCTGAACATGACCTTGAGGTTGAAAATCACCTCCCATCACGCCAAAGCTCATATAAGGTTTTCCATCTTTAGTTACAAAACAAGGAATGATGGTATGAAAAGGTCGTTTGCTAGGTTCATAGGTATTGTTTTGTCCTTCGATAAGTGAAAAAAGCTCGCCTCTATCTTGCAACATAAAACCCAATTGAGGTGGCACCATACCCGAGCCCATGCCTCGATAATTGCTTTGAATGAGTGAAATCATATTGCCATATTGGTCAGCAGCCGTCAAGTAGATGGTTTCGCCAGCACTTATTTCGCCAGCTTCATAAGTGCCTGCCCGTTTGAGGTCAATCAGTTTGCCTCTTTCATTGGCGTAGCGTTTAGAAATAAGTTGTTTGACAG
>JAHDEQ010000258.1:1372-5322 GCA_020628755.1 Saprospiraceae bacterium | reverse complement strand
CGACTCGAAAAACTCTACTTCGATGCAGATAGTACTAAAATCACGACTGCCTCCTTACCAACCCTCAATGAGATTGTAAAATTTATGGAAAACAGTCCAAGTATTAGTATCGAAATTGGAGGTCATACCAATGGCGTTCCGCCACACGAGTATTGCGATAAATTATCTTCTTCACGTGCCAAGTCAGTAGCCAAATATCTTACACTACGTGGCATTGAACCTGAACGAGTAAAATACCGAGGCTATGGCAAACGGAAACCGATTGCTTCTAATAATACACCTTCTGGTCGGAAAAAGAATCAACGGGTGGAAGTCAAGATTTTGTAGGTTTTTTGAGGTGTCAGGAGTCAGATTTTTCGCTTTGCGAAAAGGAGGAGTCAGCTTCTAAGTCCTGAAAAGCTGATACCTCTAGCTCCGCAAAGCGGAGCGCGCTGACACCTGACACCTCAAAAAGCATCATACACGACTTCCTGTACTCTCGGGCGGTAATTCTCCTTACTAAATTTATAATTAAACATTTCGGGATAAGTTCGATTGGAAAGCATAATATAAATTAACTGATGCTCGGGATCTGCCCAAACGCAAGTACCTGTAAAACCCAAATGCCCAAATGTATTACTAGAGGCTTGGGGCGACATATTTTCCGATATACTTGTATCTAATTGTTTCATATCAAAACCAATTCCTCTACGGGTACAGCCCGAACAACGACGTGTAAATTGATAAATCGTAGCAGGTAATAAATAATTTTTTCCACCATAAGTACCACCATTTAAGAGCATTTGCATGATAACGGCTAAGTCATGGGCATTGGAAAACAAACCTGCGTGACCACTAACGCCGCCCCACATGGCACTTCCCATGTCGTGCACATAGCCATGCACCGTTTGGCGGCGGAAATAATCATCTTTTTCAGTCGGTGGAATCCTCGTTTTAGAAATATCTTGTAAGGGGTTGAATAAAATATTTTTTAAACCCAATGGTTCGTAAAAATTCTCTTTTACATATTGGTCAAGCGGCTTGCCTGAAACAGCTTTCACTAAATCAGCCACCAAATAAAAACCCAAATCACTATATTTATAATCTTTATTAGAACGCAATTCAGAATCGTAAATGCGCTGACGCATCGTATCGGGATACGAATTTTGAATATATAAATTTTCAGCAACTGCTAAAGAAAAGTCGGAAGAAGAACGCTTTCGATAAAGACTATCCGCAGGTTGAGGATTACTTTTTGGACCGTTTAAAGTTTCTTCATAAAATTTTATCCAAGAGCGCAAGCCCGAATGATGGGTCATCATCTCTCGAATGGTAATAGCAGCCTTATTTGTATTTTTTAAAGCAGGCAAATAATTACTCATCGGAAGGTCAATATTGACTTTTCCTTCTTCGGTGAGTTTCATCACAGAAAGCGTCGCAGCAGCAATTTTGGTGATGGAAGCAAGGTCGTAAACATCGTCTTTTTTGACTTTTCTTCTTTTATCGTAAGTATGATAGCCGTAGGCTTTTTTAAAAATTATTTTACCGTCTTTGGCTACTAAAACCACTCCTCCTGGTGTGGCTTTGGTTTTGATGGCTTCTTGCATAAGTGTATCAATAGACATCAATTTGTAGGAAGAAAGGCCAACAGATTCTGGAGTTCCGTAGCCCATACGACCGAGGGCGATGGTGTTGACACCGTCGCCGTACTTACTTTTGGTCGAGGCGGTCACAGGCAAACGACCTCGAATACTTGTTGTTCCAAATAGAGCTTGTGCCGTAATTTCTTGCGTTCCCATTTGTTCGGTGTAAGCCACCAAAATGTTATCAATATCATCAAAATGTTTTAGACTATAAGGCGTTCCAAAAATCACTAAAATTACTTTGGTTTGTCGATTGAGTTCTTTGATAAAACTTTTGAGACTCTTGGTAAAGCCAAAATCCTTGCTCGCAAAACTGCTCACATCATGCAAACTTACAATCACTGTTTTCTTCGTTTTGAGTTTTTGGATTAGAGAATTTTTCTTAGAACTTGAAATTTCTCTTCCAACTTGAAATTGTTCTATATCGGTGTATTGAGCAATGGTTTTTTGAAAAGCTGTTTGACGACTCGAACCAATAGAGAGCGTTGCTAAAGACTCGGTACTTTGAATAGGAATAAGTTTGTCCTCATTACGAACAAGTGTTAGAGAATTTTCTATCAATTTTTGTCTTAAAGCGAATGCTTCGGTCGTTTCAAGTTCTCTACGAATAAAATATTCTTTGAGAGGTTTGTATTTATTTAAACCTAAATCGTACTTGGCACGAAGGATTTTTTTGACACTTGCATCGACTTTTGATTGTTCTAATTTACCATCAGCGAGGTATTGTTTGATAACTTTAAATGCTGCGGCAACATCTTCAGGAAGCAGCAACACATCGTTGCCTGCTTGCAAGGCTTTGGCTTCGACTTCGCCACTTTTATGATGCTTGGTTACACCTTTCATACCCAAACCATCTGTAAAAATTAGTCCATCAAAACGAAATTCTTTTTTCAAAATGGTATCAATGGCATTACTCGAAAGAGTCGTTGGTAAATTTGGTGTATTGTCAATCGTCGGTACGTGCAAATGTGCAATCATCATACTTTGAATGCCATGTTCTGCCAAAACTCGAAAAGGTAATAGTTCAATGCTATCCAAACGATTTCTATTGTGAGAAATAACAGGTAAGTCGTAATGAGAATCCACGTCTGTATCGCCATGCCCAGGAAAATGTTTGGCACAAGCCATCACATTTCCGTCCTGCATTCCTTGCATGTACATATAACTTTTGGCGGTTACATTATAGCGGTCTTCGCCAAAAGAACGTGTATTGATAACTGGATTGTTTGGATTATTATTGACATCAACCACTGGTGCAAAATTGATATGTGCGCCAACGCGACGCAGTTGGCGAGCGACGTCTTTGCCCATATCGTAAAGCAAACGATTGTCTTGAATTGCACCCAACATCAATTGTCGAGGATAACTAAAACCATCGTTTTTGAAACGCATTCCCAAACCCCATTCTGCATCCATCGAAATCATCATAGGAACATGACGTGTGAGTTTTTGGTAGCGATTGACGAGCTGAACTTGTTTTTCAGGCGTACCTTGAAAAAAACATAAGCCACCCAAATGATAGCTTTTGATGAGTTTTTCAATTTTGGCGATATGATCGGGTCCTTTATCGGAATGCGCTCGCACCATCATGAGTTGACCAATACGTTCGTCGGGAGTCATCGCATTAAAAATGGAATTGACCCACTGTTCTCTAGCTTCTGGATTATTGGATTGTGGCGATTGGGTTTCGGGCGACTTGAAGCCTGAAACAGAGATGATAATTAGTACAGGGAGTAAAAAAAATAGTCTTTTCAAAGTACAGGGATTTGGAATTAAATAAACATTAGCTGGTTTTTAACAGAATAGAAACACTATAGTTACTATGAGGTTAAAACTTGCTGTAATGATACAATTTTTTGAGATTTTCATTAGTTTTGTTAACGGTCTTTTTATGTAACGTACAAAACATCCAAAAGACTACATTTCTTAATAAAAATCAAGATTTAAGAACATGAAATTAAAATCGTTTTTTGCTGCACTATTCCTGATGGCACTTTGCAGTGCTACTTTGATGGCTCAATCGCCTGTTGGTAAATGGAAAACCATTGATGATGCGACTGGCGAAGCCAAATCGCACGTCGAAATTTTTGAACAAGGAGGTAAGTTTTATGGAAAAGTTACCCAATTGCTCCTCAAACCCAATGATACGGTTTGCGAAAAGTGTCCTGGTGATTTGAAGAATACACCTGTTGTAGGACTCCAAATTTTAAATGATTTAGAACCTTATAAAGACTATTGGAGCTACGGTAAAATCATGGATCCTGAAAATGGAAAAACGTATAAATGTAATATCTGGTTTGAAGATGGTAATACCGACGAATTGCACCT
>JAHDEQ010000258.1:0-1272 GCA_020628755.1 Saprospiraceae bacterium | reverse complement strand
TTTAGTCCTCTACATCTGCTTTCATCTTTTCGGCATTTTCGGCAACCTGTAGTGCTTCTATGATGCCATGCAAATCTCCCTCTACCACAGTTTGCAAGTTGAAATTTTTGGCCGAGCCTTCGAGGCGATGGTCAGTTACTCGATTTTGAGGGTAATTATACGTACGAATCTTTCCTGAACGGTCTCCTGTTCCTACGAGTGATTTTCGTTTTTGAGCTACGCTCGATTCGTGCTGTTCTTTTTGGATTTCAAAAATCTTTTGGTATAAACGAGTCAATGCAATTTCCGCATTTTTGTGTTGCGAACGTCCGTCCGTACTTTCGGCAGCAATGCCTGTGGGTAAGTGGATAAAACGAACACCCGATTCAGTTTTGTTAACGTGCTGCCCACCTGCACCACTCGAACGGAAGGTTTGGCGTTCGAGGTCGGCTTTGTTTATGTCCACATCTTCCATTTCTAACTTTGGAAAAACAGCAACGGTTGCTGCCGAGGTATGTACACGACCTTGCGATTCCGTTTTCGGAATACGCTGTACTCGATGCGCACCCGACTCAAATTTGAGTTTTCCATAAACATCTTCGCCCGTAATTTCCAAAACCAATTTGCTGTAGCCGCCCACAGAACCTTCATTGACAGAAACAACTTCCGCTTTAAATTTTTGTGTCTCAAAATATTTAGAATACATCCGATACAAATCGCCTGCAAAAATACTTGCTTCGTCTCCTCCCGTACCAGAGCGAATTTCAAAAATCACATCCTTTGTATCTTCGGGGTCTTTGGGAATCAAGAGTATTTTAATTTGCTCTTCGAGGGCTTCTTTTTGGGGCATAAGTTCGTCGAGTTCGAGTTGCGCCATTTCTTTCATTTCTGCATCGTCCTCTTTCATCATATCTTGGCTCGTCTCGATATTGCCGAGTACATCTTTGTATTGTTGGTAGGTCTCAACGATTTCTTTGAGGTCTTTGTATTCTTTACTCACTTTTTTGTAGCGATCCATATCGCTCATCACGGATGGGTCGGAGAGCTGCTCCTCTAAGTAGTAATATTTATCTTGTATAGCTTGTAACTTGTCTATCATGGTTTGTTTAATGATTGAATGCAAGAATGCATGATTGCACAAATGAATTATATCGTTCTTGAAAAAAGAAAAAGGTTAGCCAAGCGTAGCTAACAAAAATGGTGAGATTGTGTAGTTGTGTACATTGCAATTTTTATTGAGCTGCAAAAATACAGTTTTTATGATGAGAACCAAATAGTGGCGCACACTTTAGT
>JAHDEQ010000257.1 GCA_020628755.1 Saprospiraceae bacterium | reverse complement strand
TAAGGAATGTTTTTTCTTTATTTTATCGCAATACCGTCACATCACCCTGAAAGGTTTCTATACCATTGGGCAACTCCAATTCGATGATATAAATATAGACATCTTGCGAAACATCTTTGTCATTGAAACGGCCATCCCAACCCAAATCGGGCGTGTCATTTTCATAAACGAGTTGTCCCCAACGATTGTAAACATCGAAACGCAAAACAGGATAAAGGCATTCATCAATAAAATTAAATCTATCATTGAGTTCGTCTCCATTGGGTGTAAATACGTTGGGCAAGCTCGGTGTATAAATATTGGGACTAAATGAAATGCTTGTCGAGCCAGAACATCCATTGTCGGCAGTTGCATTTACATCTACCAAATAATTTTCTTCGCTCATTACAAAATTTATGGTAGATTCTGTATCAGGTAAGGATTGTCCATTGACCGTCCATTCGTAAGCTCCCAACACGAGCGAAGTGTCAGAATTATTACTCACTAAAACATCTACAGGGCAACCCGCTAATAAGTCATTGCCTGTAGGATTGGTACTCAAACCCAAGAAAACACCTTCTGCTACATTGATATTTACATCGCCAGAAAAGACACAAGAGCCATTGTCAATGGTAACAGTATAAATTTGGGATTCGCTTGGACTCGCAATCGGATTGGGACAATCTGAACAGCTTAAACTTTCGCTAGGCGACCATTGGTAACTGCCTTCGTTCAGTACGCTCAATTCGATGCTTTCATCATTACAAATAGATGCTTCTGTAAAAGTTAATTCTAACAAAGGGTCAACGACTTCAATCGTGACAGAGCCTGTTTCTTGACAAGCTCCACTTGTACTACTAGCTGTTAAGCTATAAGTTGTGGTAGTTGTTGGTGATGCAATTGGCGTAGGACTACTAGGATCTATAATAGAAGCTGCTGGTGTCCATTCATATTGTCCAACAGGCTGACTGGTTGTATTAATAGAAGCTAATGCAATGTTATCGCCTAAGCAAATAGCAGTATCATCAATGAGAATAGGTACATCTAGGTTTTCAACAGTAACGGTAATTTGATCTACAGCAACACAACCTCCATCATCTGCAACACTAGCCGTATAAGTAGTAGATTGAGTAGGACTAAGAACGGGATTGTTACTATCAGGGTTTAGAACACCTGTACTAGGAGACCATTCGATAGTTCCTTCGAGATTGGTATTTAGTTCTAATTCTACGCTTTCGCCATTGCAAATTGTAGTAGGTGTACTAGGAGTAAGACTCAAAAAGGATTCTATAAAGTTGATATAAACCGAATCAGAAGCCGAACAAACACCGACTTGACCTGTAACCGTAACCCAGCCACTTTCGGTAGGCGTAATATTGACGGTATCTTGTATGGGATTGTCAATAATGCCAACAGGAGTCCAAATGTATTCAGCAGCTCCGCTGGCGGACAAGGTAAGCGTATTGCCCTGGCAATACGATAAGGTGTCTTGTGGCACATCAACTACAATATCAACTTGGTCTTTGATTTCGATGGTAACAGTACCTTGATTGAAGCTACCACAACCAAAATCGGAAATCAAATCAATGATAATAGTTTCCGTATCTTCATCTAAATTATCGGCAAGCGGAATGATAGAAAAAGAGAAACTTTCGTCACCAGGATTTATGGTTAATATATCGGGCATATCCAATATATAATCTTCGTCGCGTGTGGCCGTACCCGAAATTTGGACTTGGTAAGTGGTTGCTTGAGTAACTTCACCAATCAAATCAATAATAACAGAATCTTGCATCCCCGAACAATCTTCTATGATTTCGTCTAAACCAAGAAAAGAGTTAAAAACAATTTCGGGCTGCCCACCTGTAATTTCTCCAATAAATACGGCTGAGTTGTATGCTCCATCGCCTCGGTCGGCGATGGCGAGTTTGAGGGTATAGGTATTGCAAGGTTCAACCGTAGCTCTTGCTGTCAAACTTTTTTTACTACCCAAATAATCCGAGGTAAGGCCGTCAAATTCTGTACTTTCGTTATAAATCGTATTGTTATTTCGATAAAATTGCCAATTGGTAACATTATTTACATTATCAATTTGCACGGGGTCGCCAATATTTGGTAGGATAGCAATATTATCTTGATTGTTGAGCTGTGGAATCCCTGTAATTCCTGGCCCCGAAATCAAGAATGCAAAAATATCGTTAAAACCACCGCCTACAAATTCGGGATATTCGTCAGATCCAAAAACATACTCAAAATTGAGTTCGTTAGTAGCTGCAAAAACCTCAAGTTCCACCACACAAGCATCCTGAGAAGCAATACCATCACCAAAAAGATCGGAAAGCTCATCAAGGTCATTATCGCCAGGTTGATATAAGTCGCCATCGTAAAAGCCACCAATATCTTCGGTTGTATTGGGGCCTTCGGCATCATCTATAAATCCAGTGGACAAAATCAATCCATTTTCTAATCCTAAGTCGGTATTGTCGCCTGCTTGAAATGTTCCATAAGCTCCACTCGCACAGGTTATATTTTTGACGCTAACGGTTGATTCTGGAGAGGTTAACAAACCTTCAATATCTCCAGTATTGATGTTTTCATTGGTACTAATAGATTGGTTTTGAGTGCAGGCTTCGAGGCTAACTTCCCAAGAACCCGAAAAGCCTTCATAGGTATTCATTTCATCGGAAATAAACTCTAGGGTCAGGCAACCGCTGGTTGCTTGAATGCTGTAACAAACTCCACCATCTGTAGTAGTTGCATTAAAAAAATAATAACCTAAAGGAGCACCTCCTACACTTGTAATAAGAGGACTTTGTGTGTCAGGTCCATCATAAAAATTAAGTACATCGCCAATATCTCCATAAAAGGGATCGCCTGTTTCCAAATTGTAATAATTGAGCGTAAAGGTTAGACATTGATGAAATTCAGCAGGACAAATAGTGAAAACTTCGTTTTCATTATTGCCATAGTTTCCAGTATCGCCGCCCGTGTCAAATATTGTACCTTCACTTGCAGTTGTACTACCTTGTGTGATGTCAAAATCGGTTCGGATTTCGTCAATACACAATTCAAATGCACCTGCCTCATCGGGCAAAGCATTTGCATCAAAAATCCTCAAAAAATAATTAGTACCGATAGACAAACCATTGAATTGTAACTCAACAGAACTTGCTCCAACATCTGCTACGGCACAACCAATCTCTAGCAAACCATCAACGGCACAATCGCCTCTATAAATGATAACCACAGGATTTTGCATAGCTGGAAGCATTCCATTTTCCACTCCAGTTACTATTATAGAATAGTCCACGATCGTATCGCTTGTCGTAAATTCAAACCAAACATCTTGCGCTGTATTGACCGAGGCATTACACTGAACAGGTAAGTTGCCATAGCCAATATCAGAAGCGGTTGCATTTACATTATCATAAACATCACCCGAATTGCAATAAGGCACTTGTCCAACATCAACCAAACCAGAGCAGTCGTCATTGCTCGGTGTTTGTGCAAATCCTAAGAAAGGTAAAATCAAAAAAAACAGAAAAGTATGGTATTTCATTTTGAAGGGTATTTTTGATATGAAACTAAATGCAAAGTAAGACTTTTCTAAAAATATTTAGCTGCTTTGGTCGTCAATTTTTGCAGTTCTTTTGGCAAAACTATTTGCCAAAGACAGTTGCAGCGTCCAGTTTTATCCCATTTAGAAAATCCTTGATGGCCATCCGTTTTTTGCCTTGCAATTGCAATTCAAGAATATGGATAAATCCACCCTGTACAGCTATTTTTAAATAAGACTTGTTATCGGTTACAAAATTCCCCAAAGGAATATTGTGAACAGCTTTTTCTTTTTGACTTCTAAATACTTTTAATTTCAACTCATTAAAAGTCGTCCAAGCAGTAGGGTAGGGACTCAAACCTCTTATGAAATTATGAACTTTGTCTATATCATTTTCAAAATTGATACGACAAGTGTCCGTATGAATTTTAGGTGCTTTTGAAACCAAAGAAGCATCTTGTGGATGAAAAACGACATCGTCTTTTTCTATCGCTTGTACGGTTTTGAGAACAACTTTTGCCCCCAAATCCATCATTTTATCATGGATTTCTCCAACGGTTTCGTCTTCGCCAATTGGAATTTTTTCTTGAAAAATCATATCGCCCGTATCAATCTCATGTTTGAGTTTAAAACTCGTCACACCCGTCTCAACTTCGCCATTGATCACCGCCCAATTGATAGGTGCTGCTCCACGAAATTTGGGCAATAATGAACCATGCAAATTTATTGTGCCTTGAGGTGGCATATTCCAGACAATTTCAGGAAGCATTCGGAAGGCGACGACGACCTGTAAGTCGGCTTTGAGCGCACGCAATTCTTCTACAAAGTCAGGAGCTTTGAGATTTTTGGGTTGTAAGATATTTAGGTCGTTTTCGAGTGCAAACTTTTTGACAGCCGACTCAATTAATTTCTTATTCCCTCGGCCTCCATATTTATCAGTTGCCGTTATGACACTTACAATATCATAGCTATTTTCGAGTAGTATTTTTAAACTTGGAACGGCAAAATCGGGCGTTCCCATAAAGATGATTCGCATAAATTACGATTTTAGCTTTACTAATTTTATTTACTTACAACTTGCAAGCCTGTCTAACGACAGTTAGATTTAGGAAAGCGGTTTCCAAAAGGACTCGCCTTGAGCAATTTCTTGTCCCGTTTCTTTTTTGATTAAGCGATGCAAAAAGTGCTGTTCAGCAATTTGTTGGGTTTGAGATTGTACCATTTCTTGGTGATGACACTCTTGTTTATAAATTAAATTAATTTCACGTAAGTTGTTTGTTTTTAGTGTTTTAACTGGTGTTGACTCAAGCATCCATTGAAGGTAAAACATATTATTGAGATGTTGATTAAAATCGAGGTCGTACCAGTTGACCCTAAAATTCAATTGGTGGTCAGGACTTGTGATTTGAGGTAGCTTTGCCACAGGATGTGGCAAAAAATCCTTTGAGTCGGGCATTTCCATATTTGCAATAAAATCAGGAATCCGAGTCAATTTTCGAGTTTGTGTATTCATCAACAACCAAGTAGAAGAAGCCCAAGCCAACAAATTCCCTTTCAAATCATAGACCTTATAATCTCTAAAGGTAAATACTTTTTCAAAACCTGCTGGATTCGTTTTTATAATAATTTCCTCACCCAAAAGCGGTAAGCGTACAATTTCAAAATGAATACGCACCAAAACCCACGAAATATGATGTGGCTCTAAATCCCAAACCGATAGCTTCATCTGTACAACTTGCTGCTGTGCCGTCTCGTGCATCAAACGCAAAAGCGCAGGCGCAGTCATGCGCTTGTGCACATCAATTTCATAAGCCCGAACGCTGTATTTTTCTTCAAAGAAAAAATAAGGATTCATCAGTA
>JAHDEQ010000256.1 GCA_020628755.1 Saprospiraceae bacterium | reverse complement strand
TTATAAAGCTGGATATTGAGCAGGATTTGATTCGTGCATCAATTTATATATGACTTCAAAAACATCTTCTGCATTGGGTTTTGAAAAATAATCACCATCAGAACCATAAGGCGGACGGTGTTCGCTGCCTGTTATGGTTACAGGTGCTGCATCCAAAAATTGATAACCGCCTTGATGTTCGAGCACCTGATTCATCATCAAACTCGATGCGCCACCTGGCACATCTTCGTCCATAAAGACAACTCGATTGGTCTTTTTGAGAGATTCTACAATGCGATATTCTAAGTCAAATGGTACAAGCGATTGTATGTCAATTAACTCTACAGAAATACCAACTTGTGCTAACAATTTCATGCCTTGTTGAGCAACTCGAATGCAAGCTCCATACGTGACTAAAGTCACGTCAGAGCCTTCTTGTAAAGTCTCAGGGACACCAACTGGAACGGTATATTCGCCGATATTATCAGGCAATTGCTCTTTTTGACGATAACCATTGAGTACTTCGACTACTACTGCTGGGTCATTGGATTGGAGCAAGGTATTGTACATTCCTACGGCTTGTACCATATTGCGAGGTACGAGTACACACATTCCACGAAGTGTGCTGGTGAGCAAACCCATCTGAGAGCCCGAATGCCAAATGCCTTCTAAGCGATGCCCACGAGTTCGTATGATAGCAGGTGCTTGTTGCAGACCGTTGGTGCGATAGCGCAAAGTTGCTAGGTCATCGGTCATTGGAGGCAAGCCATAAACCAAATAATCGAGGTATTGTATTTCGCAAAGTGGGCGTAGGCCACGCATCGCCATTCCTAGGGCTTGACCAACAATTGTCCATTCACGGATTCCTGTATCAAAAACACGTTCGATACCATATTTTTCTTGCAAACCTGCAAAACCTTGATTGACATCTCCAATATGGCCAACATCTTCACCAAAAGCATAAAAACCATCGTTTCGAGCAATCACTTTGTCAAAAAAGGCATTCAAAATCTGAAAACCATTTTTCATTGGAGCATCTGCTGAATAAACAGGTGACGTGACAGGAATATTGATAGCTGCTTTGGAGTCTTCACAGTATAATTTGGTATGATAACGATTGTGCGCTACTTGATTTTGCTTATCAATCCAATCTTTTAAAATCACCTTGCTTGGAATATCTTCCTTGAAAAGCTGAAACAGCACTTTTCGTGCTGCTTTCATGAGTTCGTGCATCAAGGGTTCTTTCAATTTACGAATTTCAGAAGCAATCTCTTGAACAAGTGCTTTATTACTAACTTCATTTTCTAATGTAGAAAAAATACTTAGTAAGTCAGATTGTAATTTTTTGTTGGGTTCAACGTACTTGTCCCAAGCACGATCACGGCATTCTTTGACATAGACTTTGGCATCGGCACGCATTTGTTCTAGCTCTTCGAGCGTAGCAAAGCCCATGCTGATAATCCATTTTTTCATCTTCAAAATGCAATCGTGTTCTTTTTCCCACTCAAGGCGTTCTTTAGTTTTGTAGCGTTCGTGTGAACCAGAGGTTGAATGACCCTGAGGTTGTGTCAAATCATCTACATGAAACAGCACAGGACGATGCTGTTCTCTGGCAATGGCAATTCCTTCTTCATACATTTTACAAAGGTTGGGATAGTCCCAACCAGGAACTTTGTACATGGCGATACCTTCCCCTTTTTCGTTTACACGAAAACCCTCTAAAACCTCAGAAATATCTTCTTTAGTCGTTTGAAATTTTTTGGGAACAGAAATCCCAAATCCGTCATCCCAGACTGAAATGGCCAAAGGTACTTGCATGACACTAGCCGCATTGACGGTCTCCCAAAAAACACCTTCGGAAGTACTTGCATCACCAATAGTACAAAAAACGACTTCATTGCCATTATCAGAAAATTGTGTAGAAGTCTGTAATTTTGGATTTTCTCTATATTTTTTGGAAGCCAAAGCCAAACCAATAGCACGTCCCATTTGGCCACCCGTCGAAGAAATACCTGAACTAATATTATATAAATCTTTTTGAGCCGTCCAGTTGCCTGATTCATCAGCATAAGCGGTGGCAAAATGATTGTTCATTTGTCGTCCGCCCGAAAATGGGTCATTTTCGGAATCGGCATAGATTTGGGCAAAGAAATTTTCGACGGAACAAAGTCCCAAGGCAAACATAAAGGTTTGGTCACGATAATAGCCCGAACGATGGTCGCCTTTGCGAAAAGCCCTTGCCATAGCAACTTGAGGTACTTCTTTGCCATCGCCAAGAATACCAAATTTGCCACGTCCTGTGAGTACATCTTTGCGCCCAAGAATACTTGCTTCACGACTAATGCAACAAATTTTATAATCTCTTAAAACTTCTTTTATAAATTCTTCTTTTCCTAGGGAATCATTTAGGGGGCGCTGAATCGTTGGCTCGTCAATCATATTGTGGAAAGTTGCGGTAGCAAGTAGGAGCAGAGCAAAAGAATTTGACTTTTTTTATTCTTTATTCATAAAAGAATAAATTATCCTTGACTTGCATTTTTAGTAAAATAGCTTTTTAAAGTATGTCAATTTTGCTACGAAAATACGATTTTCTATTATGAGATTGAAATATATTTAAGCCTTTTTGGAAACATATTTTTTCGATATTTTCTTCTAAAGAAGTTTTTGGGGCAAAAACCTAATAATAATTTTGTTGATACTGTGTTATTTGAAATTTTATTCCAAATAAATAAAATGAGAAATCTTTAAAGTCCTTTGATTTTTGCTGTTTTTTTTTGCGAAAAAAGCCTTTTTACCCTATTCATGGCAATGTTTTAAAGATTATTCACAGTTATTAACTAATAATTAACGGTAAAAACAGGGGCTACCCTTTTATTTTCCCTTAAATGTAACTAAATTTGTAGTGTCAGAATGCCAAAAGTGTTTTCTGCTTGTTTTTTAAAATTGATTATTATTACATTGTTTATTTCATGAACAAAAATTTTAAGATGAAGAATTTATTAAGTTTATTTGCTTTTATGTTGCTTACAGCAACATTTACTTTTGCCCAAACTAAAGAGGCTGTCAAAACTGTTCAGCCAGTTAAAGAAGCAGTAGATGCTCCAAAAGAAGGTGGCCCTGTGATGACTTTTGATGCAACTGAAGTAGATTATGGAACTATTCAGCAGCATTCTGATCCATTGCGTGTTTTCAAATTTTCTAATACAGGTGATGAGCCCTTGGTAATCAAGCATGCCAAAGGTAGCTGTGGTTGTACAGTACCAACTTATCCAAAAGAGCCAATTTTGCCAGGTGAAACTGCTGAAATAGAAGTTCGTTATGATACAAAGCGTATTGGCCCATTCACGAAGACTGTAACTCTTACTACTAATGAAGGTACAGACAAAAAAGTTTTGCGTATTAAAGGTAAGGTACTTCAAGCTCCTAAAGAAGACGAGGCAGTACCAGCTAGTTCTCCTAGCATCCTTTCTCCAAATAATAAGAACTAATCTTTAAGGATTGTTCAAACAAAAAAGCCCAAGATGAAAATCTTGGGCTTTTTTTGTTTAGCCTACTTTTTACCAATTATACTATTTAGTAGAGTCGAGTATAATTTATACCTTTGAAAAAAATTACTAATTTTGATTTTATATAAAAAAATATTTTTAGCAATCTTATTACCATTTTTCCTCTTTTCTTGTGGAGAAGATAAGGGTTCTACGAAGCGCATCGAGGAAATAAAAGTTTCGCCTACGAAAGTGTCCCATTCGGAGATTGTTCGTAATCCTGTGAGTTCCAATGAGCCAACAGATACGATAAATGTAGCAAAATTTGAATTTGAAGAAACAGAATATGATTTTGGGACGGTTTACGAAGGTATCCCTGTCAGACATACGTTTAAATTTAAAAATGTGGGCAAAGTGCCATTGCTGATCAGCGATGCTCGTTCAACCTGCGGTTGTACGGTGCCGCAGTATCCCGAAGAACCCATTGCACCTGGCGAAAAAGGCGAAATAAAGGTCATTTTTAATACCGTTCGCAAACTCGAAAATCAGGTCAAACCCGTTACATTAACGGCCAATACGTATCCTGCCAAGACGATACTGAAAATAAAAGGCTACGTACATCCACAAAAAACAAACCCTTTGAAAAAAGGTCAAGACAAATAATAAAATCAAACTATGAGAATGGATATAATTTTACTTCAAGCCGCAAATGCAGGACTCATCAATACTGTATTTTTGTTGACTTTTGTGGCAATTTTGTACTTTTTTATGATTCGTCCACAAAACAAACGCCAAAGAGAACAAGTCAGTTTTCAAGACGAACTTTCTAAAGGTGATGAGGTCGTAACAGCAAGTGGTATAATCGGAAAGGTGAGCAAGATTGAAGATAATATCATTACCTTGCAAGTCGATCAAAAGACTTTTATTCGAGTGACGAAAACTGCAATTTCTAAAGAAATGACGGAGGCTACATTTAGTAGTAGTAATGGCTGATACCAAGCAAGAACGCATACAATCCTTCTTAAATTCTGATAGAGCAATGCTGGCTTTGTGCATTGCCATCTCGCTATTTTTTTGGTTACTTATTAAGTTGTCCAAAGAATTTACGACTGAGTACGAAAGTTCAATTTATTATAATTTACCACAAGGCAAAACCTTTCAGGAACAACCGCCGCAAAAGGTCCGAGCAAGCATTAAAGGTTCGGGATGGGATTTGATTTCCAATGTATTTCGTTCTCGAAACGAAAACATTGTAGTCAATTTATCGGATGAAGTCAATCAAACCATTTATCAAACGCAGCTCAAAAACAAATTGAATAGTGGTTTGGGTTCTAGAAATATTAGAATTGCTAATCTTGATTTGGAGTATATCCAAATTACTCTGGATAACGAGTTGGTCAAAAAAGTTCCTATTGTACTCAAGGAAGAACTCAATTTTGCACCAAACTTTTATAAACGTGATGTCATTCAGTGCATTCCTGATAGTGTTTCTATTACAGGACCACTTAATTATTTAGATACGATACAAGCATGGCCAACCGAAAACCTAACCTTGGCCAATCTCGAAAAAGATGTCTCTCAACAATTGAAATTGACTCAAAAAAAGGAAAGCAATGTTTTCTTAGATCCTCCCGAAATAGAAGTCATTATTCCTGTCGAACAATATACCGAAAAGTCAATTTTTGTACCTATCCAAATAGTGAATGCCAAAGATAGCCTCAAAATATTTCCTCAATCGGTTAAAGTCAATTTTCAAGTAGGACTAAGTCGTTTTAATACGATTTCGCTAAATGATTTTTTAGTTGAAGTAGATGCCAATCAATTGCAAATCAACCAAAGCAACACAGTTGCTTTGCAGCTTAAAAATCAACCCGATTTTCTTCGGAATGTACGGGTGAGTCCTAAATCAGTAGAATTTTTCTTCTTAAAAAATGAAGTCGAAAAGTAAGGA
>JAHDEQ010000255.1 GCA_020628755.1 Saprospiraceae bacterium | reverse complement strand
GGCACAAAATCTCTATTTCTAACTTGTTCACCTTATTTTTTCGTCGTTACTAAAATAAATTTCTTAGCATTTTGTATTCGCCCATTTTAATGGGCTGAATCCTGTAAAAGTTGATTTTCTTGACTTTTTGAACCTAGCGACTAAAGTCGGTGGTTACAGAAATTTAAACTTAATTTAAGTTCCACAGTATTAAATCTAAATTTAGGGTAAAGTTATAATCATATCTTTATTCTTTTGCTAGAAATCAGAAAAAAAGTAGAAAATTATATGTCCTTTGCAAAGAATAATGACCACAATTACTCTACATCCTTGGCATTTTATAGGAGAATCTCTTTTTTTTCAAAAAAAAAACACTTTGCTGAAACTTTTTTTTGCAAGTTTACATTAATCTTATTAGGTTTGGTACAGAAACGAACGTTTCGTACTTTTTTTATCACTTAAAAATTATCATTTGGCAAAAAGAACACGTAGAAAGCCCTTTAGAAGGGACACTAGACCTCAACATCGAATCAACAATTTTATTAGAGTACCTGAAATACGATTGGTTGGCGACAATCTCGATGCAGTCAGCGAAGTAGCTGGCAAAGAAGTGAGTGCAGATGTGTATCCAACGAGACAGGTACAACAATGGGCAAATGCGCTAGAGCTTGACCTAGTTGAAATCTCTCCTAAAGCAGACCCTCCCGTTTGTAGAATTATTGACTACAAAAAATTCCTTTATCAGAAAAAGAAAAAGGAAAAAGAGCTTAAAGCTAAAACAGCCAAAACCGTTATTAAAGAAATCCGTTTTGGACCAAATACGGATGACCATGATTTTGAGTTTAAACTCAATCATGCCAAGAAATTCTTGTCGGATGGCGCAAAAGTAAAGGCTTATGTATTTTTTAGAGGTCGTACTATTGTATTTAAAGATCGAGGACAATTATTGTTGCTTCGTTTCTTGAAAGAATTGGAGGAATATGGTGCAGCCGAAACGATGCCTAAAATGGAAGGACGACGTATGATTGTGATGGTATCGCCGAATAAGAAGAAAAAGAAATAATCGTTTTTTTATAAAACGTAGATTGTATATCAAGAGCCTAATTTTCTGCTTTGCAGAAAATTAGGCTCTCGTCTTTTTTATTGTATAAGTATCTTTTTACTAGCTACTCTCCCCTTTTCGCTGTAAAAATTGAGCATATAAATACCACTAGCCAAATGTTGTGCATCCACGATTTGGTTTTGTTGCTTGGTATAAAATTCAGGAACTTCGTGGACTTGTTTGCCTGTAAAGTCCACTATTTCCAAGCGCATAGCAGCTTGGAAATCCCCCTCAAATTCTAGCAGAAACTGCCCATTATTGGGGTTTGGCGAAAGCCGTATTGCATTACTCAAATCAATATTTTGGGTATTGACCATCATTTCAATCGTAAAGGTTTCTTCATAAGGACATCCTAACTCTACGTCTGTTATGGTTACCGTATATTCGCCTGCCGCAAGTCCGTCTATATCTTCGGTAGTTGCGCCATTTGACCAAAGAAATTCTAGTGGGCTTTCGAGTTCTATCACTGTCAAATCAATTGCGCCATCATCATTGCTTCCTGAAGCATCCGTTACTTCTGATGAAAGAATTGGATTATTCAGAACTACTTCGGAATTAACACTATTCATAGGAACAGCCAAGGAACAGCCCACATTATCGGTAATCGTTACTGCGGGAAAGGCCGTACCAACTGTTTCAACGACTACGGTAGTTGAACCATCTTCCCATAGGTATGTATAAGGAGGAGAACCTCCTGAAACCATTACTGAGGCTTGTGTAGGCTCATCCGAAAAACAGAAATATTGAATAAAATATTCTGTTGTAAATTCATTATTTACTACTTCTACAGTTGTTTCCGAAGTACAATTATTAGTCGTATCTGTAACCATCAAGGTGTAACTCCCTGCTTCAAATACTTCTTGGCTTATCTCATTACCCAAGACGTAGCCACTTGCCTCAAACCAAGTATAGCTATAGTTGCCCTCCGAAGACCCTGTACCATCCAAAGTAATCGGAAAATCATCGAAACAAACCACCAAATCGGAACTAATTACTGCAATTGGAACATCTGAATCTTGGGATATGCTTACTTCTACATCATCCGAACTCGTACAGCCATTTGCATCACTCACGACCAAGGTATAAGTCCCTGGCAAATTGACAACGGGCATCAATGGATTGCTAATATCAACTAGACCTGGCCCAAACCATGCGTAACTAGCAGCTCCCATCGAAGAGCCACTTGCATCTAAAGTTGCCGTTTGTGGGGTGGTATCATTACAATTTAAAGGAATTTCTACATCAGGCCCAGCATCAGCAACTGGAACATCATCATCGCAAATCACCTCTACAGTATCGGAAGCGACACAACCCGTTATAATATCTGTAACAATAAGCATATATGTTCCACAAGACGAAACGGTAACAGTAGCATCAGTACCAATAACTGCTCCCGTAGGGTCAAGCCAACTATACGAAAAATTGCCTGCTACTGAAATTCCTAGTCCTACTAATTCAACCGTCTCAACGACACAACTTAGCGTTTGGTCTTCGCCAGCATCCACAATTATAACATCACATATTAAGATAAATTCTTCAGAACTAGAGCAACCATTATTAGTATCTGTCACTACAACAGAATAGTTGCCACAGTCTGTAAATGTAACATCTTCTCCTGTACCTATCGAAGTGCCGTTTTCGTCGAACCATTCAAAAATATAGTTCGGTTGAGCAATTTGAACAGAAAATGCAAAGGGCAACTCACAAACGGCTACATCTGCAATATTCACTTGGGGCGCATCAAAATTAGCGACTACCGTTTCGCAAGCCACAGCCGTACAAGCATTATCTAAATTGGTAACGGTTACGCAATACTCGCCTGGCATTGTGACAGTAAGCGAGGATTCTGTTCCTACAATTCCACCATCTATTTCCCATTCGATAGCATAGTTTTGAGCATCTGTAACGGATACTTCGAGTGTGACTTCGCTTTGAGCGCAATTCAATTCGCCACTAGATTCGACATTGATTGTAGGCAAGATCGTATCTTCGGTAATATCAAAACTCGTGTCAGCAAAACAACCATTCGCATCCGTGACAGTAATAGTATATGTTCCTGCTTCCAGCATATCAAAATTTGGAACTTGAATACTTCCGCCTGTCCATGTATAACTGTAAGGTGGCGTACCTCCCGTGACGCTAACATCTGCGCTTCCCAATTGAATATCGCAATTGATATGGATAATATTAGAAACAATAATACTAATGGGTTCGGGTTCGCTAATGGTCAGGCTGGCTGTTTGGACACAGCCAGCAGCGTCTTCTACTGTAACGGTGTAGTCTCCTGTTTGTATATTATTGATTTGAGCCGTTGTTTCACCGTTGCTCCAAGTATAAGTGGGTTCGCCAACGGCAGCCATTGTAGTAACAGTAGCCGAGCCATTGCCCACACCAAAACAAGTAATATTGGTACTTGAAACATCAATTGTCATCATACAACCACCTGCATTGATAGTTACAGATTCGCTTGTAGAACAATTATTTTCGTCGGTAACGGTTACGGTATAAGTACCTGCTGCCAAATTGCTAATTGTAGCTCCCATCATACCATTGCTCCATGAGTAAATATAGTTACCTCCTACTCCACCACTTGCCGTAGCCGAAGCAGAACCGTCGTTAGCTCCTGCCGCACTTTCATTCGTAGAAGATAGTTGAAGGCTCAATGCTCCAGGTTGGCTTACTACAACATTTAGGCTTGCTGAACAGCCTCCAGCATCACTTACTGTTACACTATAAGTATCAGCAGCTAAGTTTCCAATGGCATTAGATGTTGCGCCATTAAACCATATATAAGTGTAAGGAGGCGTACCATTCATACCATTAACGCTTGCCGTTCCAGAAGATTCTCCATTGCAAAGTACATCTTGTTGTGTAACATCAATTAAAATAGTAGAAGAAGATTCTGATACAGCAACTATACTTGTGGCAGTACAACCATTATTGGTATTGGTGACTAAAAGTTCGTAAGTACCCATCGCATCTACTTGAGGCATCAAGCCATCTGCCCCACTCACAAAATTTCCATCAAATGTTGTCCATTGATAAGAGTATTCAGGGCCAATTGATGATGCAATACTTGCATCCAAAGTAACAGTTGAATTGGCACAAGATAATTCCATATCCATACCTGCTTCGGCATTGGGTATATTTATATTTTCAGTAACTTCTACACTCGTTGAACTCGTACAACCTGTTGAACTATCAGAAACTATCAAAATGTATGTACCTGAATTGGTAACGTTTACAACTTGTCCTTGTGCGGTATAACCTGCTGGGCCTGTCCATTGATAATCAATATTATTTCCTGTTGAACTTCCTGTGCCATCTAGTGTAACTTGTGTAGTTATACAATTGATTTCACCGCTAACAGTAGCAGCCGCTTCGACTGTACCAGAATTGGCGACCACCTGCACGCTTTGCGTGCTGGTGCAACCGTTCAAATTATCGGTGACTGTCAATTCAAATGTTCCAGCTTGACTGGTTTGTAAATTACAATTGGCATCGCCCATCAAAATAGTTCCGTTAGCATCTGTCCATTCGCAAGTAAAATTAGTTGTACCTGTAATACTTGGCGTAATAATGACCGAAGGATTGCTACAATCCAAATTCGATGGATTGGCTATACTTATACTAGGTGCTGTGGTGTTAGCATCAATCGAGGTAGTTGTAGATGACGTACAAGCATTGGCATTGTCGGTTACAATGAGTGTATAAGTACCTACCTGACTCACCGTTGTCATTATGTCTGTTGAAATAATTTGTCCACTCATATCTAGCCACTGATAAGAAATATTAGCACCTGTTGTCGAAGGCGAACCATCTAATATAATTGATGTGGTGGCACAATTGAGTTCGCCTATGGGCGCAATAATAGCCGTTGGTGAATTTTCATCAAGTGAGACAATTACTTGGTCTTGACTTTGGCAATTGTTGTTGCTGTCGGTTACAATAAAGGTATAAGTGCCTGCCGAATTTACACTAACCGTAGTGCTTGTAGAAATGGTCATACCTGCCATATCTAGCCATTGATAGGTAACATTTGTGTTAGTAGAACTTCCCATCAACGTGACTTGAGCACTTGCACAAGTCAAAAAATCGTCGGGGCCAGCATCAACATCGGGTAACGCATTGTCTTGAGTCACTACAACCTCATCGGTATCGGTACAGCCATTATTGCCATCTGTAACAATTAAGGTATAAGTATCAGGTACTGATACAGTTGCCGTAAGGCTAGTGGATATTGTTGTAAAACTAGAATTCAGCCATTCGTAAATAAAATTACTTCCAAAAGAAGACGCAGCTCCATCTAAGATGGCATCTCCTGTATCACAAGTAAGTTGAACATCCAATCCTGCATC
>JAHDEQ010000254.1:3971-5442 GCA_020628755.1 Saprospiraceae bacterium | reverse complement strand
TATTTGTTAATAGCCTGTTAAATCAACTCAAGCAAAATGCGTTTTCGCATTTGCTTCGCTATATTTAGCACCGTAAATAAAGCTATAAACTTAAAACCTAACATACTATAATGAGTTTCAAGAAAGCCCTTATACCTTTAGCCCTTCTTGTGTTGGCTGTAGCAGCTTTTTTCTATTTCAATCCATCTGCACAAACTACCGAAAACAATACAATTGATGTTTTAGTCAAAAAAGAAGATTTTAACATCAAAGTTTCTGCAACTGGCGAGTTGAAAGCCAAACGCTCCGAAAAAATTAATGGCCCACAATCCATGCGCTCTGCAGGTATTTGGCAAACCTCCATTACGGACCTCGTACCCGAAGGAACCGTAGTAGCCGAAGGCGACTACGTGGCTACCCTCGACCGCACTGAAATAGAAAATAAAACCAAAGATATTTTAGCCGAATTAGAAAAAACGGAAACTCAACTCGAACAAGCCAAAATTGATACAGCTATTGAACTAAGAGGTGTTCGTGACGAACTCATTAATCTCAAATTTGGTATGAAAGAAAAAGAGTTGCAAGTCGAACAAAGCAAATACGAACCTCAAATGGTCATCCAACAAGCCGAAATTGACCTCGAACGAACCCTCCGAGACTACGGGCAACTCGGAAAAAAATACGAACTCAAAAAGGAACAAGCTGTCGCTAAAATTTCTGAAATCAATGCTCAAAAAAAACAGCAGCAAAATAAGCTCAATATCCTTCAAAAACTCAATCAAGATTTTGTCATCAAAGCACCCAAAGGCGGTATGGTTATCTACGCTCGTTCTTGGAATGGCGAGAAAAAAGGCCCTGGTACACAAGTCAGTAGCTGGAATCCGACCGTTGCCGAATTGCCAGATTTATCGGATATGGTTTCCAAAACTTTTGTTAATGAAGTGGACATTAGTCGGGTCAAAGTAGGGCAGGAGGTAGAGATAAAAGTAGATGCTTTTCCAGATAGCGAATATACAGGCCAAGTCATCAAGGTTGCCAATATTGGCGAGCAACTAAGAGGATTTGACTCCAAAGTTTTTGAAGTTTCCGTTCAGCTCAATGAGCAAGATACCATCTTGCGTCCTGCCATGACCACAGGAATTGAAATTTTGACCGATACGTACAATGATGTCTTGTCTATTCCATTAGAAGCATTGCATTCTGATAGCCTTACTTTTGTATATAAGAGAACAGAAAACACGATGACCAAGCAAGAAGTCATTACTGGAATGAGTAATGACAATGCGATTATGATTGAACATGGTTTGACTCAAAATGACAAAGTCCTTTTGACCATCCCCGAAAATAAAGACGAACTCTCCTACACTTTTATTGATACTAAAATTAAAGACGACATTAAGAAGAAACAAGAAGAAGAAAAGGCACGTCGCCAAGCCCAAATGCTCGAAAAAATGAAATCCGTCAAAGATGAAAAGGTTTCTAGCGAACAAGG
>JAHDEQ010000254.1:2595-3871 GCA_020628755.1 Saprospiraceae bacterium | reverse complement strand
TGCAACGAATCCTCTTTAATTTTTCATTGGCTTTAGAAGCCGTTTTTGCCAATCAACTGCGAGCTATTTTGACAGCTTTGGGTATTGTATTTGGAGTGGCGGCGGTCATTGCCATGTTGGCAATTGGGCGGGGTGCGCAAGAAGCCATTTTAGAACAAATGAAACTCATTGGAAGCAACAATATCATTGTTCAAACGAAGGACAACAGTAAAGATGATGCTTCTGCACAACTCGTCAATCAAAAGAAAAAACGACCGTATTCTCCAGGTTTAGGATTGGCAGATTTGGCGGCGATACAAGAAGTTTTACCCACGCTTGAAAAATCAAGTCCAGAGATTATTCAAAACACAACGATTATACAATCAGGCAAATTAGAACGTGCCAAATGTATTGGTGTGACCAATACATTTTTTGAACTCAATAATATCCAATTAGGTGAGGGTAAGTTCTTTCATGACAAACACCTCGAAGAAGGTAAAACCGTTTGTATCATCGGAAAAAATATTCAAACCAAGTTTTTTAGTGAAGAAAGTCCAATCGGCAAAAAGATAAAATGTGGCAACACTTGGCTCACTATTATTGGTGTCTTAGACAAACGAATTGCCTCCAAAGAAAGCCTCGATAATCTCGGCATCCGAGATTATAATGCCGATGTTTATATCCCCATAACCACAAGTTTATTGCGTTTCAAAAATCGAGCTTACATCAGCAAAAAAGATTTACAACGAGGCAATGACAATGACAATAATAAGAACGACGATAAAAATTCCAATTACCACCAACTAGACCGACTCGTACTGCAAGTAGATAAAGCTGAAAACTTAACGGCCTCAGCGGGCATTGTCTCGCGCCTACTCAATCGCCGACATCTAGGAGTTGCCGATTTTGAAATTCAAATACCTGAGAAACAAATCGAGGCTCAACAAAAAACGCAAGATACCTTTAACATGGTATTAGCGGTTATTGCAGGCATATCGCTCTTAGTTGGCGGTATTGGAATTATGAATATTATGTTGGCCTCGGTTTTGGAGCGCATCAAAGAAATTGGCGTGCGCCGTTCACTTGGAGCAAAGCGTAGCGATATTACTTATCAATTTTTATTTGAAGCCATTTTTATTAGTCTCATTGGAGGGATTTTAGGGGTTTTGCTTGGCGTAGGAGCAGCCAAAGCTATTGCACAAACGGCTGATATTCCGACGATTGTATCTACATGGTCAATTGTGTTGTCCTTTGGAGTAGCTGCAACGATAGGTTTGGTGTTTGGCCTAGTACCAGC
>JAHDEQ010000254.1:0-2495 GCA_020628755.1 Saprospiraceae bacterium | reverse complement strand
TTTTATGTATAAAACAATCTTCTTCTTCCTTCTCATTTCAGCATTGGCTTGTAATCGAACCGTACAAGTAACAAATGAAAAACCTGAGCAAGCTCGAATTTTTGAAAACCATAAAGAAGCCAAGAAGGCCCTCAATGGAAAATGGATGCTCCAAGCCATCAAATTTTATCCACAAACCGAAATCATCGAACCTAAAAAGGAATACTGGATAGAATTTGACGACAAAAAATTTTACTTCAACAAAGAAGTCAATGATTGTCATTCCTTTTTTCGATTATCGGAAGCAGGTTTGGAAATCAGTTCTCAAATCGCCTGCACCAAAAAGTGCTGCGACAAAGACATCTCCGACGAACTCGACTATCAAAACGTAAAAACCTTCAAACTCTATACAGATAAATTGGTTCTCGAAACCGACAAAAAGAAATTTGAATTTGTAAAATCATCACTGAAGTGATGATTGTGTTCAAGTGTTCACGTATCCACGTGTTCACGTCATAATTGGAACATGAACACGTGAACACACGAACACGTATAAACGTCGTAAAAATATGAAACTAAAACTCCTGCTCCTTGCATGGGTCATTCCATTTGTAGGATGGTCACAGAAGCAACTCCAATTAAGCTTACCCGAAGTAGTCGCTTTGGCACAAAGCGACGCGCCAGATGTCCTTTTGGCACAAACTCGTTTGAGTAACAACTACTGGATTTACCAATCCTTTTTAGCAGATTATAAACCACAAATTGATTTGAATGCCAATTTGCCCAACCTCAATCGAGTCATTGAAGCGATTACCTTACCCGACGGGACGCAGAATTTCGTACCTCGTTCTTTTATGAATAATAGCGTCAATATTTCGTTGGGACAAGACATTGCACTCACAGGAGGGCGTGTTTTTGTAAGTACAGGTTTGGAACGGATTGATATTTTTAAAACGAATATTGTTGATGCTTCGAGTTCGTATTTTGCATCGCCGATTTCAGTGGGTTTTCAACAACCTTTATTTAGATTCAATGAACTCAAATGGAATCGAGAAATAGAGCCACTTCGATATAAAGAAGCGACTTTGTCTTTTGCAGAAAATATGGAATCGGTTGCCTACGATGCAGCTGAACTATTTTTTGATGTATTAATTGCTCAACTCAATATCGAAGCCACCGAAAAAATCAAAGCCAATGCCGATACCTTGTATCGCATTTCGCAAGGACGTTTTGAAGTAGGACGAATTGCAGAAACGGAGTTGCTGCAAATAGAATTGTCTGCTCAAAATGCGAACGCTTCTTTGGCGCAAGCTACGCTTGATTTGCAAACGAGTACCGAGCGATTGCGCAATTTTTTAGGTATAACCGAAGGTGTAAAATTTGAATTAAAACCGCCATCTGATATTCCTACTTTTGCAATTGATGGAAATATTGCCCTCACACAAGCCAGCCAAAACAGAAGCCAAAATATTCGCTTGCAACGCTTGCTCAAAGAAGCCGAAAGAGAAGTTGTTCGAGCCGAAAAAGAAGCAGGTATCAACGCCAATGTTTTTGGGCAATTTGGCCTTTCACAAACCGACCCAACCTTAGGAGGAGCTTATAATAACCCCTTGGATCAAGAACGCTTATCGGTAGGTATTCAGATGCCCTTAGCCGATTGGGGCAAGGCCAAAGCCCGACAACAAATTGCCAAATCCAATCAAGAATTGACCCAAATGAATGTCGAACAAGAATGGGTCAATTTTGAGCGAGAAATCTTACTCAAGGTCAATCAATTTGATTTGGTACGCAACCAAGTTGCCTTGGCGGGGCGTTCTTACGAAATTTCACAAAAAAGACAAGATATTACCCGCAAAAGATACCTTATTGGTAAAATTGGAATTACCGATTTGAATATTGCCATCAACGAACAAGACGCAGCCCGTGTAGGTTATATCACAGCACTTCGCCGTTTTTGGCTTGCCTACTACGAACTTCGCAATCTGTGTTTATACGATTTTGAAAATGGCCAAAGTTTAGTCAAAAAGCCTGAAGGGTTTTAAAAAAAATGGTTCTTTGACTTTTTCCGTAAAAATATTTCCATTCAAATCTAAATTCCTGACAGTTGTGCGGTGCAGGTGTTCACTTCCTGCGGTCGTTCTCTCGTTTATTTTGAACGAGAACACCGAACCTGCGCAGGTATAGTTTACCCACATCTTTTGCAGGTCAAAAATGACTACAGAGTAGTCAAATTATGTTTGAAATCAGGTTAATTACAGCTTTCTGACCTCGGAGAGGTCGCATTAAAATAAATTATAGCTTGGTAATTTGTAGGTAAACTACACCTGCGCAATCAGGTTTGTAAAAGAAGGAAAAAAATCTAACAAAAAAAATACTGGTTTATTTTTTCCCCGATTCAAAAGAACAAGAAGAATCAGTTATTTAGGGTATAATTTTGGGTATAGAATGAGTTGAAAAAACTCATTCATAACTATTTTAAAAACTAAATTTGATGAAAAATCTTAGAGTCTTATTTT
>JAHDEQ010000253.1 GCA_020628755.1 Saprospiraceae bacterium | reverse complement strand
ACTGGAAAAAGAGTTATTCCAATAATTATGGACTCCCTTATTAGAGCCAGTCAAAAGCTTTCACCATGTAAGTAAATAAAAATGGTAAAGTCACCCAAAACCATTCGTTTACAAAAATGAGCATAAAAATACATGCCGCTAAAGACACCAAAAATAAAATCCAGTCGAGTCCTCTTGAAGATTTAGCTTCCGCCATTTTATTATAAATTTTAATGTGTTTTAAAATTGAGTTGCAAAGCTAAGAAGTATTTGATAAATATGCACGTTATTTTTCAAAATTTCGCTCAATCAACTCAAAACCACGTCGTTGCATCATTTTTTGATATTGCGGATGGGCAATCACCGAATCGGGGGGTTGAAATGCTTGTTGATTCATCAAACTTCTATTTTTT
Organism: Saprospiraceae bacterium; assembly: GCA_020628755.1. Lineage (GTDB taxonomy): Bacteria > Bacteroidota > Bacteroidia > Chitinophagales > Saprospiraceae > JAHDES01. The sequence continues at coordinate 5,057 of JAHDEQ010000253.1, read as the reverse complement.
TGTATAAAAATAAAAGAGTCTATCTTGGAAATATAAGTCTCTACTTCGCCTTTTTTCAACAAGAGTTTGAAGTCTATGACTTCATTATAATAAGCCCTTTTGGCAGCATCTGGATGTTTTTCAACTTTTGCTTTTAGAGCTTTTAAGCGATCAAACTCCTCAAATTTAGCATATTTTTCTATCCATAAGTCTAGACTTTCCTGATGAGGATCAATCTTATTGATATAATTAATAGCCTCTTCTTTACGCCCTGTTTCAAAAAGAATATGATAAAACAAGCCTCGCCAAAGACCCACATTAGGGTATTCATCTACCAAATCTTTCACTTTCTGAATGGCTTTATCCGCCTTACTTTCGCCTAGCAAAATATAGGCATCTACTAATCGAACAGGAATAGATTTAGGATTTAGGCTTTTGGCAATTTCTAATTCATTTCGAGCATTAACAATATCGCCTTTGGCAAAATAAGCCTCTGCCAACCATTGATGCGCTGTGGCATCATTGGGTTTCAACTCAATGGCTCGTTGAAAAAAAGATAAACACTTCTCAAAATCAAATTCATAATCGTAATAGTATGCTCCATAAGAAGTATAAGCATCTGCCAAGTCAGGGTTGAGTTCAAGGGTTTTCTCGATGTAAGATAAACTCTTTGGAAAAGCCACACTCGACAATTCATATTGATTGGAAGCAAGCGTTATGTATGTTTGTGCCAGACCTGAATATGCCAAAGCAAAAGAAGGGTCTAAATCAATTGCTTTTTGAAAATACTCGAGTGCTTTTTCTAAACTTTTGTGGGTGCGTTTTTCCCATTCAAACCTTCCTTTAGAATAATATTGATATGCATCAATATTATTGGTCGGTTTTTTATTGAACCGAGAAGCCAAAGCAGGTGTCAATTCGGTTTTAAGAACAGAAGCAATATGCTGCGCCAATTCTGATTGAATTTCAAATATGTCATTTACTTCTCGGTCATAACTTTTTGCCCACAGTTGTTGGTCATTTTCGGTATTGACCAACATGGCTCGTACCCTTAACTTATTTCCTGCGCTTTGAACTGAACCTAACAATAAATGCTTTACCCCTAACTCTTTTCCAATTTCTTGAACGGATTTATCTGTATTTTTATAGCGTTTTGAAGAACTAAACGAAATAACCTGCAACTCTTTTATACTTGATAGATTCGTCAGAATATCTTGAGTGATACCATCACTAAAATAGTCTTGTTCAGGGTCTTTGTTTAAGTTTTCAAGCGGAATTACTGCCAGAGAACGATTCAAAACTTCGTTAGCCTGCGAAGAAAAGTAGTTATAAGCAAAAAAAAGTCCCCCCATAACAAGTATAGTTGCTAGGATTGTGGGTAATATTTGTACTTTAGTTTCTTGAAATTTGCCTTTAATTTCACGTTTCTTAGGCACAATAAGTCCTTCATTGGCAAAGGCAAAAATCTCCATCTTTTTATCTACATTTTTAAATGCAAACGAACCAAGATTAACAATTTGAAGTGACTCATCTTTTAGTACAATTTCTTGTATTTTTTTTGAAAAAGTTATTGTCCCTGCAACACCAATTGTTTCTATCCTAGAAGCTATATTTATAGCATTGCCGTAAGCATTATTGTCTTCAAAAAAGACCTCTCCACTATGCAAACCCATACGGACAGGAACTGCTGGAATTAGTCGGTAAGCTGCCTGCAATCGCAGGGCAGCTTGTACCATTTGGTCAGCATTCTCGAAAATACACAAAGCACCATCGCCATAAAAATTAATAACTTTTCCTTGATATTTTGGAACTATCTCTCGTAATCGAAGCCTAAACTTTTGAAGTATAACTGCCGCATCTGCCTCGTCATTTTGCATCAAAGCAGTATAGTCTGCAATGTCTGCAAATAAGATAAAAGCCTCTTTATTTGGAGTTTTGTCCGACATATTTTTAAATATACTGTTCACGGGATAAATTCCCGAATTTACCCTAATGGGAATTTTCCCGTGAATAGTGATGCCGAAGGGGTAAAACCTTAATTCTATTTTCGGTTTTTTACCCCGTTCTCGGTATAAAAGCGAAAGGTAACTTAAATAGCTATTATCTTTTCATTTTCATTACTATTCTCATTTATTCCGCTTCTTTTACACAAATATCTACTACCTCTGCGGCTGTCACCTTGACCAAATCCTCAGGATTCAAGCCCATCAAAATACCTCGTTGTCCTGCATTGACATATATCAGATCATGTATTTCTATCGAAGTATCAATAAAAACAGGAAATTTCTTTTTCATCCCTACAGGCGAACAGCCCCCACGAATGTAGCCCGTCAAACCTAACAATTCTTTGACCGCAATCAAAGTCATTTTTTTGTTTCCTGCAACCTTACTCAAAGCCTTAAAGTCAAGTGTGGCATCGCTCGGAATAACTGCTACCAAAATTCCAGTATTATTGCCTTTACCAACAAGGGTTTTATACACTTGTTTAGGCGAAATAGCACTATTTTCGGCTATAGCTTTGGCCGAACCTTCGAGAGGGTCATATTCGTATTCAAAAATTTTATAATCTATTTTTTCTTTATCTAAAATACGAAGCGCATTGGTTTTTTTCATTTCAAATTTCTAAATTGTCAGTACTACAAGCAAAAGCCTATTCTACTTTTTTTATCTTTGTTAAAATTGAACTATTTTGATGAAGAATATCCTAATATGCTATTTCGCCTTATCATTGATATGTCTCTTGGCTTCATGTCAAGCAGATTACAATAATAGCAAAAAATATCCGATTGAACATAAACATAGCTATAGCGAAACCCACAGTCATGGTCATGATGAATATCATGCCCCCAAGTCTTCTCCTGAAATCGGAACTGATAATTTTGACAACATCAAAAATCGCTATTCAAGTTCCGATCGTAGCAAATGGCAAAAACCCTATTTAGCTATTAGTATGTTTGGAGATTTGGCAGGAAAAACAATTGCCGATATTGGGGCAGGCCCAGAAGGTTATTTTACGCTTTATTTTGCTGGAGGTACTAATGCATCAAAAATATTAGCCGTTGATATTGATCAAGAAGCCCTCAATTTTATCAACGAAGCAAAAAAAGGATTAGGCGAAGCCGAAGAAAACCGTATCGAAACTCGACTTGCCGAACCTGACGATGCTAAATTAGAAGAAAATGAAGTAGATGATATTTTAATATCAGAAACTTTAGTGTATATCGATAACCCAGTAGAATACTTATCAAATCTCCACAAAAGCCTAAAAAAAGGAGGCAAACTACTTATCATTGACTTTAAAATGAAAAAAATCCCTTCTATTTTTCCACAAGTCGAACAACGCATACCTCTATACAAAATGGAAAACGTGGTGGAAGAAGCGGGTTTTCGTCGCTTGATTTCGGATGATACATCACTACCCTTTCATTATATGATTTTGTGTGAGAATCCTTAGTCTTTAAGGAAACTGCATTGGATCGGGATATTGAAAGGTATAGTCCAAAACACGTTTTACTTTTTCATTAGAAATGATTTTATAATCGCCAGTCCCTTCGTCCGCAAAATGTGGTGGCTCAAAGCCATCTTTCAGGGCTTGAGCCGTATAAAAATCTTTTCGACTTGGGTGTTTATCTGCACAAACATTGAAAATATCGCCCCATTTTTCTTGTCGAATAATCTCGTAAATCACAGCAATACAATCATCTCGATGTACCATATTGATGGGTGCGCCACCATTCGCAATATCTTTTTTACCCGCCAAAAATCGCCCAGCTTTTCGTTCACCACCAACCAAACCTGCCATCCGTACAATTGTCGTTTGAAAAGTTTTTTGTTTCAACAAAGACTTTTCTATTATTTCTAATGCAATTCCTGATTTTCGGACAGGATTAAGTTTATCTACTTCGGTCATCACTCGATTTTCGTTGCCATAAACGCCTGTTGAACTCACAAATAAAATCTTTTCGACTTTTCCTTCTTTTGCAGCTTGTATGATGGCCTGAATTTGGCGCGTATGGTCTTTAACCACTTCAGGATTACGCCGTCCAGGTGGAATATTGATGATAAGAATTTCACTTTTAAAAAAACCTTTATAGTCTCCATGTAAACGGTCAGAGACATTTATTTTAAAAGGTCGAATTTTGTGTTGTTCCAATAAGCGCAATTTCTCATCGGAACGGGACGAACCACAAATCGTCCAGCCCTTTTTTTGCAAAAAAAGGGCCAGCGGATAGCCCAACCAACCGCAACCAATAATTGATATTTGCGTTTTTTCTATCAAAATGAAATAATTTTCAATAGTTTAAACACTTAGTGACTACTATTGTTTTTTTGTTGTCAAAATACAGATTCAAAAGTCAAATTTACAATCAAAATTCTTGAATCATTGTTTATCTTTGGACTTTTGTAAAGGAAATTTATATATCATAAAGTAGCTTTACTAAACTCTGCCTAGCACTATATAGCCAAACTCAAGTTTAGGAAAGCAGCATACATAAAAAGTTAAATTTCACCATGAATAAACTCCATTCTTTCGATCAGTTTGTCAATCGTCATATCGGAATCAATGATGACGAAAAAAATGCTATGTTGCAAACAATTGGCCTGTCTTCGCTCGACCAGTTGATTGACGAAACTGTCCCTAGTAATATTCGCTCTAAAAAGGCACTTCGCATACCCGAAGCGATGACGGAATATGAATATTTGAAAGAATTGAAACAGACCGCTGCTCAAAACAAGGTTTTTGAATCGTATATCGGAATGGGTTATTACAATACAATAACGCCCTCGGTTATTTTGCGAAATATTTTTCAAAATCCAGGTTGGTACACCCAATATACACCATATCAAGCCGAGATTGCACAAGGTCGTTTGGAAGCCTTATTGAATTTCCAAACGATGGTCAGCGACCTGACGGGTTTACCAATTGCCAATGCTTCTTTGCTCGACGAAGGAACGGCAGCCGCCGAAGCGATGGCAATGTTTTATGCCTTGAAAAATAAGCGAAATAAAGGTGAAACTTTCAATGAGTTTTTTGTTGACAATGGAGTTTTCCCACAAACGATTGATATTTTAGAAAC
>JAHDEQ010000023.1:22639-31404 GCA_020628755.1 Saprospiraceae bacterium | reverse complement strand
TATACTTTTAAAAATGGATGAATTGAGACTTTTTTATTGTTAATTTATGAGTTTACCGAGTCACGAGCAATTTTTTTACAAGCATTTCTCCTTCTTTAAAACGAAGGGCTAAAAAATAAATACCACTTTTAAGGTGCTGAATATTAAGTTCTAAAACATTAGAATTGTTGGTATGTGAAATAGGAATAGCAAGCCCGTCGGCTTGGAAAACAACAATGTTTTCCAATTGCTTTGTATTTGTGGCAGGGAGTTCAATTTGTACTTGATCCGAAGCAGGATTTGGAAAGATATTGACTTCAATATTTGCCACTATTTGATTCAAAGACGTTTCTAAATCACAAACGGATGCAGCAGCATTGACCAAGTTTGGTCTAAGCGTATTTAAAGTGAAACGCATTACATTTGCTTGACCTTCGGTAAACATATTCATACAAAAATCATCTACATAATCCATATAATTCATAAACATATCCGTACTACCACAAGAGGTTTCGGGATGCGATGGACAAGAATAGTAGGGCGCACTAGAATTGGGCGTATCGTTTACGCCATCGTCGGTATTGCAAGAACCTGTGCTATTGCCAAAAATATGGCTCAAACCCAAATAATGCCCAACTTCATGCGTACAAGTACGGCCACCGCTAGAACCAACATAGCCAAAACGGTCATGTGCCAACACAACACCGTCCAAATGTGTACCCAAAACTTGATTGCTTGGCAAATACGAATAACCCAAAATATAACTTTCAGAACTCGGAATAGGCACCGACCAAATATTCAAATATCGGCTAGGATTCCAATAAGTAGCTGGTTTTATAACATCTTCAATAAAATCTGTATTTGGAATATTATTGTACTGGTGGCGTGTAATGCCACTCGAACTGTTGCCATTGGGGTCAACATTGGCCAAGCAAAACTCAATTTGCGTATCAGCGGCAAGGTCTTGAAATAGGGCAGGTGTGCTTACCGCATCATCATTGAGTCGTCTAAAATCTTCATTTAGAATATTGAGTTGACTTTGAATACGGCTCTCAGGAATATTAAACGAAACGCCTGGAGCTGTTCCTTTATGTATAATGTGTACGACAACTGGAATCGTTATCGTATTGCGTTGACCACTCGCATTTTGGTCAATCTTTCGCAAATTCTCGATATAATTATTTAGTTCATCAAAATAGTTGGGATTTTTGCTTTGCAGAAATTCTTCCATAAAAGGATTGCCACATTGTGGTTGAGCCATTGCTACGGAAAAGGACATTATAATAAATAGTACTAGGTGAGCAATTTTTGATACTAAAATATTGATACCATTGTCCATAGCTAAAGATTTATTGTTTTTTTAATAAAGATACTTATTTTGCAGTCCAATTATTGTCAAGGTGCTTTCAAAAACACCTTTTACAGAAAAACCATTTTATTACAACTAAGACTTTCGCAAAATTAATGCCTGTCAAATTTGAGGACGAATCAAAAAATACTCATTATTCGGTTTTCTTCTATCGGCGATATTGTGCTGACCAGCCCAATAGTGCGTTGCCTCAAATTACAAACGGGCGCAATTGTACATTTTGTATGCAAAACGCCTTTTCGTACAGTTGTAGAAAACAATCCCTATATAGATAGAGTATATTCTTTCCAAAATAGTTTAAGAGAAATACAGGAAATCCTCAAAAATGAACACTACGATACAATAATTGACCTCCACAAGAACTTGAGGAGTACCAAATTAAAACTTTTTTTAGGAAAACCGTCTTATACTTTTGATAAAATAAACATAGAAAAATGGTTAATGGTCAATCTAAAAATGGATCATTTACCCAAAACGCATATTGTCAATCGCTATTTTCAGGCCGTAAAGCATTTCAATATTCAAAACGACCATCAAGGCTTAGATTATTTTATACCCGACGAAGACAAAGTAGAAATTGAAAATATTTTAAAAAGTAAATCTAAATTATACATCGCCTTTGCCATCGGTGCTGCGCACGCCACCAAACGACTTCCCAAAAATAAAATACTCGAAATACTTCATCAAATCCAACAACCCGTCATCCTTCTAGGAGGTAAAGGAGAGCAAGAAATCGGCCAAGAACTCCAAAGCAAAGCCCAATCGGTTTATAGTTTTTGTGGAAAACTTAATTTGAACCAATCCGCCTCGGTCGTTCAGCAAGCAGCTTGTGTCATCACACATGACACAGGCATGATGCACATTGCAGCCGCTTTTCAACAAAAAATAATCTCTGTTTGGGGCAATACAATACCCGAATTTGGAATGTATCCATATCTTAAAAAAGACCATTCAGATACTAGAAACAGCATCGTACAAGTTAAAAACCTAAGATGCCGACCTTGTTCAAAGATTGGACACGCATCTTGTCCCAAAAAGCATTTTGATTGTATGAATAAAATTGATGTTCAACAAATTGCACAGCAAGTAAAGTTCTTTTTATCGTCAAATAACTAAGATAGCAATTTTGAGTTTACGATAATATTGCTTTCCTAAACTTGCGGGAGGATTTACTGATTGACGAAGTTTAGGAAAGCTGAACTATATTATTTTTGCCAACTAAAATATTAACTAAGGTCTCAATTGAAAAAAAAATCCTATATTTCGGATTTAAAGAAAACTTGTCTTACAAGTCTTCTTCATAATTGGAAAAATTAACCGTCCGTATGAAAATTAAAAGTTTACTTTTTACTTCATTTTGTCTCTTTATGTTGTGCCATCTTCAAGCACAAGATCGCCATTTTACCCTTTACAATTTTTCGCCACTCAACCTCAATCCTGCTTTTACAGGAGCGTTTAATGGTACAGTTAGAGTAGGAGGGATTTTTAGAGACCAGTTGCCAGGTATGGAATACATCAATCGTCCTCTTGTCGGCGGAGCTGAGGTCAATGGTAGAACCAATATCTATAAAACCATGTCTTTTTATGCCGATTCGCCAATCCTTACTGTTCGCAAACGAGATTGGGTGAGTGTCGGTGTCAATTTTTTTAGAGACCGTTCTGGGACTTTATCTTGGGGAGACCAATACTTTAAATTAGCAGCCGCTTATCATCTTTCTTTAAATAAAAAGCGAACTTCTGTTTTGACACTTGGCATACAGTGGGGACAGGTACAAAGAGGCTTTGACCCTACTTTAGCTAGACTTGCAGACCCTAATGAAAATCTAGCTGGATTTGCAACAGGTACCAACGGTTTGGCACAAACGAGTTTTCAAGACTATGCAGGAGGTTTGATGCTGCGTACAGAAATGAATAAGACGACTAAACTAGAAATTGGTTTAGCTGCTGACCACGTTACTACACCTGGAGACAATCGCCAAAGAGGTGGCGGTGGCGGAATGACTCCTACTAATAATCCACAAGGCCAAGGCCCTAACTTCATTGTAAATGCTACAGGTACAGTTGGTGGCCCTAATCCTCAACCGCCTACTACGAGTACAATTAGACGAGTCCCACTCAATATGCTTTGGACAGCGCATGGTAAGTTGGACAGACAAATCAACAAGCGACTTTCTATTGCACCATCCTTTATGGTACAATTGCAAGCGGCTACACCTCCCGAAATCGTTTTACAAGTGCCTGTTGGATTTACATTTAATGAAGAAAAAAATCAAAAATTCAATGTTGGTCTAGGTTATAGAGTAGGCGATGCAGCCCAAGTGCTCTTGGGCTACGATGTCAATGATTTTCGTTTTGCCGCAAGCTACGACATTACACTTTCAGGTTTAAACCAAGTCAACCAAACCGTAGGTGGATTTGAAATTGCAGCGATGTATATTATCAAAATTTACAAAGAACCTAAGGTTGAACCAGCAATTATTTGTCCACGATTCTAGAAACTAAAGTACCACAGACCTGCCTCTAATATTGAGATTTTTAGTCTGTAGCTAATATACTTTTAATAAAAAAATTATAATGAAACATCTAAACAGCCTATTTATCATTTTAATGTTTCTTGTTTCGGGCAATTTATTAGCCCAACCCCTCAATAAAGCTACTACTGCATCTTTGATTGATGCAGCAGACATCGCCTTTGAAGAACGTGATTATTACAATGCAAGCGAAAAATACAAAGAGGCTTATGAGGATGACAATAGTGTTTATTTAGCGCATAAAATTGCAGTTTGTGCTTATGAAATGCGGGACTATATTCGTGCCGAGAGGTATTTTACACGACTTGTCAAAAAAGACCGCAAAAAACAACAATACACCAAAGAAATTCGCTATCAATATGCTCGTTCCCTCAAAATGAACGAGAAATACGACGAAGCGATTGAGCAGTTTAATTTATTAATAGGCGAAACCGAAGATCCTAAATTAAAAGAATTGGCTAAACTCGAAATTTCGGGAGCAGACATGGCCAAAGATATGGTCGAAACCCTCGGATTAAGTGTCAAAAATGCAGGCCGCAGCGTCAACTCCAAAACGTCAGAATATTCTCCTGTCCTTTCACCCGATGGCGAAACCCTTTACTTCTCAGCAATGGAAGCAGATGATGTCGTAATATTGGACGGAACGGAAGAAGATTATTATATGAAAATTTTCCAATCCAAAAAGAAAGGCAATCAATGGGGCAAACGAGAAGCCTTGGATTATTTAGTCAATAGAGAAGACTATCATACAGGAAATCCAGCTATTTCACCTGACGGACAACGCATGTATTTTACACGTTCTCAACTGGAAGGTAGCTATGTTTCCGAAAGTAAAATCTATGTCTGTACCCGCAATGACGAAGGTTGGGGCGCAGCCCACGAGCTGGTCGGTATAAACGGAACTCACCTTGCAAAACATCCCGTTGTGGGAGAGTTATTTGGTCGAGAAGTACTATTTTTTACTTCTAATATGGATGGCGGCTATGGAGGTTTTGATATTTATTATGCAACACGCAAAGGCGACGGAGTCTTTGCCGACCCCGTCAATCTCGGCCCCAAAATCAATACCAAAAGCGACGAAGAAACACCATTTTATTGGGACGGAGAATTGTATTTTAGTTCAACAGGACATCCAGGGATTGGAGGTTTTGATATTTTCAAGTCAACTTGGGATGGAACAGGCTGGAGTATTCCTGCTAACATGGGACAAGGGTACAATTCGCCTGTAGATGACTTATATTTTCATTTAGACGAAGCAGGTGAAAATGGCTTTTTGGTCTCCAATAGAGTAGAAGATGGCGCACGTTCTGCCGTAGGCAAAACTTGCTGTAATGATATTTATACATTCTCCATTACCAAAGTCATGGCTAGTATGGTTGTCGCCTCTCTTGCCGAGAAAAAACCACTTACTGGTACGGATGTACAATTGATTGATATTTCTGAAAAAAGACCGAAAGACCCTGTCTCCAAAAATTCAGCACAAGGCAATAAAGTTGCCTTTGAGCTAGAGCAAGACCGTGTTTATCGAATCATTGGTACACGAGAAGGATATTATCCAGATACCATAGAAATGAACACGATTGGTCTTAAAGAAACTAAAGAATTTACAGGTACACTCAATCTCAAACCCATTCCAAAACCACCTGAGCCAGAACCCGAACCAGAAATCGAAGATACTTTTGAAACCTATACAATTGACCAACCTATTGAGTTGAAAAATGTATTTTTTGTTTTTGATGATATAGAATTTATACCTGGTTCTGAAAATGATCTTCAAATAATGCTAGATTTAATGAACCAATATCCAGATATGAAGATTGAATTGTATTCTCATACAGATTCACGTGGACGGGATAAATATAATCAAGATTTATCACAGCGTCGAGCTTCTGCTTCTAAACGCTGGTTAGTCCAACGAGGGGTAAGCCCAACACGTATTCGTGCCATCGGAAAAGGGGAAACTGAAATCCGAAACAGATGTACAAATGGGGTCAAGTGTAGCGATGAAGAACATTTATTCAATCGTCGTACCGAGTTCAAAATTGTAGAAGGTCCAACTACGATTAGAATCGAAAAACAACGTTTGAGGAAGAAGGACTAACCACTTTCCTAAACTTGCGAGGATTGACAGTGTAGGGCAAGGTTTAGTAAAGCGAATTTTGTACAAATATTTTATTTTAAACAATTCTACTTGCAAACTTATATTACAATTTTTCTATCTTTGTGTTAACCAATAAATAACGCACACTGATTAACTAAAAATACAATGAGCAGAATATCTAAACCAGATATTCTGCTCGCTTTTTTATAGAAAGCGACGTTCGTCGCAGTTTCCAACTGCGATGCAATATGTTGTCAAGAAATTTGTACACACTTATATCAAGTTATGACAAAGACCAACTTCTCCTTATTTTCGGATTATGATATTTATCTTTTCAAACAAGGAAAACATTACCGTTTATTTGAAAAACTAGGCAGTCATGTTACCGAAGTGGATGGCCAAAAAGGAACTTATTTTGCTGTTTGGGCACCCAATGCAGAGTCGGTAAGCGTACTTGGAGACTTCAATAATTGGGAAATCAATGAAAGTTCGCTCCAAAATCGTTGGGATGGTTCAGGCATTTGGGAAGGTTTTTTTCCCTATGTTGGACACGGACATTTGTATAAATATAATATTCAAACCTCATCGGGCAAAAACCTCGAAAAAGGAGATCCCTATGCTAAACACTGGGAAACTCGCCCCCGAACAGCTTCAATCGTTTGGGATAAAACCTACCAATGGAAAGACAAAAAATGGTTGTCCAAACGAAAAAAAATAGATAAAAAAACGACACCAATTTCGGTCTATGAAGTTCATTTAGGTTCTTGGCGCAAAAAAAATGATGGTACAGAACACGGTTTTTTGACCTATCAAGAAATGGCCGAGACTCTCGTGCCTTATGTACAAGAAATGGGCTTTACTCATGTCGAACTCATGCCTGTCATGGAATTTCCCTACGACCCATCTTGGGGCTACCAAATTACAGGTTATTTTGCACCAACGAGTCGCTTTGGTACACCCGAAGATTTCAAAAACTTAGTAGATGCATTCCATCAAGCCAATATTGGAGTCATTTTGGATTGGGTGCCTTCGCACTTTCCTGAAGATGGACATGGTTTGGGCTTTTTTGATGGGACGAGATTGTACGAACATGGAGATCCCCGACGTGGTTATCATCCCGATTGGAAAAGTTTGATTTTCAATTATGGTCGCAATGAGGTGCGTTCATTTTTGATTTCAAATGCGCTTTATTGGGTGGAACAATTTCATGCAGATGGATTACGAGTAGATGCAGTAGCCTCTATGTTGTACTTGGATTATAGCCGTGACGATGGCCAATGGCTGCCCAACCGCTATGGCGGAAACGAAAACTTACAAGCCATTTCTTTTTTAAAAGAAATGAATGATGCCGTCAAAAAATCCTTTCCAGATGTTTTGACAATTGCCGAAGAATCAACGGCTTTCTCGGGTGTTTCTCGTCCGACAGAAGAGGGCGGTTTGGGCTTCGACCAAAAATGGATGATGGGTTGGATGCACGATACTTTGGGATATTTTCAACGCCCACCAATGTATCGAGAATGGCACCACAATGAAATCACCTTTAGTATGGTTTATGCTTATTCTGAAAATTATATGCTCCCGCTTTCGCACGACGAAGTCGTACACGGCAAAGGCTCTCTTTTGGGACGAATGCCAGAAGATGAGTGGCGACAATTTGCCAATTTGCGTACGATGTATGGTTTGATGTTTACGCATCCAGGTACGCAGCTCCTATTTATGGGAGCTGAGTTGGGGCAGTTTATGGAGTGGAATTTCAAAAAAGAATTGGATTGGCATTTACTAGAAAATGAAAAGAATCAAGGAGTCCATCAACTTATCAAAGATTTAAATCAATTATATACTTCAAACAAAGCATTTTATGAACAACAATTTCAATCCGAAGGATTTGAATGGTTGGCACACGATGATTATAAAAACGGTATCATTGCTTTTTTAAGGAAAGGCAAGAAAAAAAATGACCAAACTTTGGTCATTTGCAACTTCAAACCTAATGTTCATGAAAGTTACGAAATAGGAATTGCTAATAATTCCTCTTGGAAAGAAATTTTTAATACCGACGATAAAAAATACGGCGGCTCAGGAGTGCATAACGACAAAACCATAAAGGCAATCAAATCTCCCAAACATGGCAAAGATTATACTTTGACGTTTAAACTTGCACCTTTGGCCACAATGGTTTTTAAATAAATGAAGAATTTTTACACCATATTACTTGTATTTTGCTGTGTTTCTTGTACACAAATACAGCCAAAACCAGATGCTTTTGCCCACATCAAAGATGAAAAAGCCAAAGCAATCCTTCAAAAATCTATCGAGCATTATGGAGGATTAGAAAAATGGAATAGCATCAAAGAATTGCACTATCAAAAAGATTTTACGCTTTATGATGCCGACGGCGAAGTTGAAAAAACCTTTGAACAAAAACACGATTATCAATATCAACCTGATGTCATAAACATCCAATCTAAAGAAAATGGAGCTTTCGTTCATACAACTTTAAAGGACGGAAAATACACCCGAAAAAGCAGCAACCAAACCATAGATGATAAGCAAGCCAAGCTCGCCAAAGCTGTCAATGCTTCTTTGTATGTGATTGGTATTCCCTTTAAATTATTGGATGCCAATGCTAAAATTTCTTACGAAGGAGAGGAACATTTGATGGATGGCGAAGCTGTTGATGTATTGCGAGTCGAATATGATGCCACTAAATTTAAAAACCATTCTTCTACTGAAATTTGGAAATATTACTTCGATAAGAAAGAAGGAAAAATTGTAAAAAATTGGG
>JAHDEQ010000023.1:18150-22539 GCA_020628755.1 Saprospiraceae bacterium | reverse complement strand
GAAATTTGGAAATATTACTTCGATAAGAAAGAAGGAAAAATTGTAAAAAATTGGGTGCAAACCAGCGACCATTCTAATATCGTTGAGAATATAAGTTTTGAACGAGTCGGTGGTATTTTATTTAATAAAAAGCGCAAAAGCTGGCGACTCGACAGCTTAGGACATAAAGATTATTTGCGAGCCGAGTATTTGTACCATAATTATAGTGTGAAATAATTCCATGATTTCAACTTTAAAATCTATTCTTGCAAGTCTTGTAAAATCGTCTCACCATTTATCAAATTCCAATCAACAGCAATTTATTTTTTTGTTGGGGCATATGCGTTCGGGCTCTACTTTGCTGCAACATTTGTTGATTTCGCATCCTCAAATTTGTGGGCTGGGAGAACGAAATTTAGCCTATAAAAATGAAAATGACCTTTGGAAATTGGTTGCTCGTTGCCGTTGGAAATACCAAAAACCTTTTTATAAATATTCCTTCTTTATTGACCAAATCAATCACAATCACCTTACGCCAACTATTGATTTGTTGAAAATGGATACAGTGAAAATCATTTTTTTGCTAAGAAAACCTGATGCTTCTATTTCGAGTTTATTGCGATTATCTGAAAAATATTATGATGGGAAATGGACTCCTGAATCCGCTACCGATTATTATGTCAATCGGCTCCAATTCTTGCAGCGGAGCATGCAAAAATTGGATAATTCTACTTATTGGCTCGTACAATATGAGGGTTTAATTCATCATTCCGAAAAGGTATTGAGTCAGATTGCTGATTTTTTAAACTTAAATTCGCCAATTCAACAAACGTATAAAACCTTTGATTTTACAGGTAAGAAAGGAGACCCTAGCCAAAAAATAGATTTTGGTAAAATTAAAACTACTACAAGTCCCTTGCTAAAAATCAATGCTGATTTATTGGAAAAAGCCAATCAAGCATATGTTGATTTGCTTAAAAGCTGTTCGTAAATATGGATTGTTTGTTTTGCAATTGCCTCAAAACTAAAACACTTTTCAAAATGTTCGACAACTTTTTGAGATTCTTCAGAAATGGGTTTTTCTAAAATATTAAATATTTCCTTCTTTAATGCTTCAACATCGCCTGGCGGATAAAGACAACCAATTTTGCCCTGGTGTGTCAAACTTTCAAACGACGGAATTTGAGTCACAATCGGAATTACGCCACAGGACATAGCCTCAATCAGCGCATAACCACTTCCTTCTTTATAACTGGCAGAAATAATATAGTCAGCACTATTGTAAAAATCGCCTAAGTCTTGACGTTCTTTTGCGCCGAGCAAAATAACTTTTTGACTTAGTATAGGATTATTATCAATCATCTTTCGTACTTCTTGCTCCAAATCATTGAAGCGATAAATCATATAAAGGCGTGCATGAGGAATCTGTTTTAAAACAGATTGCATGGCCTGAAGCATGGTAAAAGGATCTTTATTTTGATTCAAATTTCCGACCCACAAAAAAACTGGATTTCCTGCAATCTTGGTTTTTAGTCGAGCTGCTTTTCTATTTTTATATT
Source organism: Saprospiraceae bacterium (assembly GCA_020628755.1). GTDB lineage: Bacteria > Bacteroidota > Bacteroidia > Chitinophagales > Saprospiraceae > JAHDES01. The sequence continues at coordinate 21,001 of JAHDEQ010000023.1, read as the reverse complement.
TAAAATGCGACGAATTTTCCATCACAAAAAAGTAATGATTTGGTGTCAAAATTTGATGTTTTAGAAAAAGATTTTCTTGTCCTTTGGCAGCAAATATTATCGCATCCATATTGCGCAAAAAATAGCGCAATAGGGGAGCATATTTGACCTGAGTTTGGCCAGAGTGGTCTTGAATCAACATCGGAATATGCGGCAATAGTCGTTTCAAATAAGCATTGGCCAATACTTCATAAGGATTGTGGCCGTGTATGATATTGACTTTTTGATGACGACAAATTTTAGCAACAGCTTGATTAAAACGTCTGGCTGTATGCCAATTTTTCAAACGTGGAGGTAGCGAATCTTTTATAAAATGATACTGAACTCCATCCAATTCAAGATATTCATTTTTATGGAAACGGTAAAACACCGAGACTTTTGCGCCTGCTTTAGTCAAAGCATTTGCCCAATCAGTGGTCGTAAAAAATGCGGTGAGCATTTTTTTAGCACTATCATAATGCTCATAGACGTGTAAAACAAAAGCAACGTGCAGCACAAACTAGATTTTTAAGGAAGAATATAATTGATTAAATTGTTGAACAGTCCAATCTAAGGTATGATTTTTAGCCCAATTATAAGCGTTTGTTTGTAGTGTTGCTTGAAGGCTTTTATCATCAATCAATGTCAAAACTTTGTTGGCCAATCCCTTAAAATCTTCAATAGGTACAGTCAGGCAACATTGCTTGGCCAAATCATGCAAAATACCGACATGAGTACCACAAACCAAAACACCCGAAGCAAAGGCTTCGACCGCAGTCAAAGGCATACCTTCATGATACGAACTATGCAAAAGTATATCGGACTGATTCAAAAAGTAGGGGATTTTTTCATAGGACTGAAAACCCATAAATTTGACTGTAGTATTTAAATTCAAATCTGAGCAAAGCTTTTGGATGCGACCTTCATAATAATCAGGTCCAACAATGGTCAATTGAGCTTCCACCTTTTGTTGGATAATATGAAATGCACGAACAAGAGTTTCTTGATTTTTGACATTATTTAGATTGGCAATATGAATAAATTTGATAGGGTTTTGAATAGCTTTTTTCTGAAAAGTAAATCTATCCATATCAACGCCATAAGGAATGCACAGAGTCTTATCGAGATGAGCAGTTTTTGGAAGGAGTTTTTTTTGAAAATTGGATATGACAGTAATCTTATCAGCAGCAGCTATAGACCAATTGTTTATCGTTCGATGCAAAAAAGTTCTATTCCCTCCATAGCCTATTTTTTTGAGCGAAACCAAACCTCCTCCTTGAAGGCTGATAATACTTTTTTTCTTATATCTTTTGGCCAAACGAGTTGCTAAAAAACCCGATGGAAAAGGCCAAATGCCTTGAAAAATATCAAATGATTTTTTTTGATGTGCCTTTGCAATGAGTTGGTAAGTTTGCGTCAATTTTTTAAAAACCGAATCATAATATTGCAAGTTTGTACCATAAAGTTGATAATCCGAAGGCTGGTAATCCAAATTGAGTTGAACCAATGAAAAAACCGAAACATCATGATAATGTGCAACTCGCTCAATCCAATCTACCAAAATAGGAATACCTTGGCCATGCAGACCCGAACCCACACCGCCAGGAACGATAATCGCAATTCTCATAGTATTTGACCTAGAGGAGGTTAAGGGCTAAACCTCCTCGACCACCTTTTTTTCGATTTTCATGTCTAAATGCTCGCCGAGTTTTAAGAAAGCATCACGCCATTCGTCGCTCGAAAATTCCCAATTGCCTCGTTGAAATCCTTGTGTCATAGAAAAATACATATTTTGACTTTTCCAAACATCAAGTTCTACCCCAATTTGATTGAGTTGTTCAAAAATTTGGTTGAGCAATTGCAAATGCTCAATGGAAGCCTCAACAGATGCTATTTTACGAATTTCGTAAAACAGACGTTCACTTGCCGCTAATTTAAACGACTTTTCATTATCAATTTTGAAATCCCATTTTTCGAGTTCTGTAACCAAGTGTTTTAAATCATCAATATACAAATGGTCTTTTAAGAAGAAGCGATGCAAATCGGTATTGATAACGTACTGGGCGGCACTCTTAAAAGCACTCGGCACGGGTATATTGCTACGCAACATACCCGTCATCAACTGATAATTGTCCTTATAAAGCTCACGGAAAGCAGCCTCAGAACGTCCCATTGATGCCCTACTAATTTGGCGTAAAATTTTACGTTTTTCATCTCTAAACAAATGCCAAATCGTATATGTTTCCTTCCCAAAATATTGTTGAGTAAGACTGATAACATCTCCCAAATTGGTCGAGCGAAATGCCTCAAATAAACTTTCATGCATGGAGTCAAATTCTTTTTGACTCATATCTTTGGAGATACTACCAAATATATTTTGTTGCCCCAAATATAAAACAGCAAAGCTAAAATGCTTTTCAGAATAGGTGTTTTTAGATTTTAGAACCGTTCTACCCACCGCAATTTTCATGTTTCCTTGTTCCAATCGCTCATAAAAATCACTTTCCGCAATATATCGGAACAACTCTAAGCGTTTGGGGTGTTTCTCAAATAGAGAAGACACCGCATAGTGCATACCAACACGGCGAAGTCCCAATTCTGCGGGCAGGACGTGCATTTCGTAGCTCGAAGCACCATTTTCATATACATTGCTAGGAGCATTGCGTAAGCGTTTCAAAAACTTAGGATGCAAGTCAACACCTGTCGTTTGTTCGGCATATTTAATGGCACGTAGTGCATATTGAAGGATTTGATTGGTCTCAATCCCCGAAATCTCATCAAAAAACCAGCCACAACTCGTAAACATTTTCATGGCATTGCGCTGCATTTCGAG
>JAHDEQ010000023.1:11441-18050 GCA_020628755.1 Saprospiraceae bacterium | reverse complement strand
GCCTTGTTCCTCAATATGATTGAGGCAATCAGCGAGAGCCATTTCACCTTTTCGGTGGTGGTGGCCGTAGCTTTCGCCATCGGTAGCAATATGCACTAATTGGGGCGAATCATTGTCATCAAAATTGGAAATAAAGCGATTGGCAAAGGCTTTTCCATTGTTGAGTAAGCCTTTGAAAGCCACATCTTGAGCAATTTGCCCATCGTAAAAGAACAAGGCAATTGTTTTGCCCGAAGGTAGTTTGCACAAATAAGGAATACGTGTATCAAATGCTTCGTTGTGGATGGTTCTCCAGTCGTCATTGCCTATTTTTCGGAGAGCTTTGGCTTGTCGAGGCGCAAGGATGGTATATTTGATTCCATGCTCTGCCAGTGTTTCTAGGGAGTCGATATTGGCAGCCGTTTCGGCCAGCCATATCCCTTCGGGTTTGCGTCCAAAACGATGCTGGAAATCACGTATTCCCCAAAGCACTTGCGTCTTTTTATCTTGTTCATTAGCCAAAGGCATAATCAAGTGCGAATGCACCTGAGCAATGGCCGAGCCATGATTATTGTACTTGGTTTGACTAATTTTATCTGCATCTAAAATTGCTTGATAAGTATCGGGATCAGCATTTTCGAGCCAAGACAAAAGGGTGGGGCCAAAATTGAAACTAATTTTGGTATAGTTGTTAATAATCTTGATGATTTTTTGGTCAGCATCCAAGATTCGAGCAGCGGCATTGGGTGCATAGCACTCAAAGTTGATGCGCTCATTCCAATCGTGAAATGGTGCGGCAGAATCTTGGAGTTCTACCTTTTCTAACCAAGCATTTTCTCTTGGTGGCTGATAAAAATGACCGTGTATGCAGATGTATTTATTTTTCATGGCAACAAATTTCAATTTTAAACGCAAAACCCAACTAAAGGTTAAGGGCAAAAGTAGTTTATTTTTAGAAAAATGGCGTAATTTTGTCCGAAATTCCCAGTTGTGCAAACTTTATTTTGCATAAGAATAACATTTAAAAAAGAATGTCAAAAAATAATTTTACAGAAATTGGTTATACTCGAAAAGTACATGGTCTAAAAGGTGGTATTAAGTTGGCAGTACAAGCGGAATACGTCGAGGACTATGCGCATACGCAAGTCCTTTTCTTGGACTTGGGGAGTAGCGTTTTACCTTTTTTTATACGAGAGAAAGTCATGGGTTCGGATCTGATTGTTTATTTTGAAGAGATAGATTCGCGAGAAAGTGCTTTTGATTTGATTGGAAAAACACTTTATTTACGGGACGAGGATGTACTTTCTGAAGAAGAGAGAACACTCGAAATGGAACAATTGGAGTATGCTTTTTTGAAAGATTATAGCATGCAACAGTTAGAAGGAGAAACTATTGGAATCATTCAATCGGTAGAGGATTTTCCGCAACAAGAAATGGCTTTTGTCTTGTATAACAAGCAAGAAATTATGATTCCTTTGAACCAAGAATTTATTAAAGAAATTGATAAAAAAACAAAGACAATTCTAGTGGACTTGCCCGAAGGCTTATTGGATATGTGAAATAGGAATAATCTTGGCCAAGTCAAAAGGAATCATAGCATTGACCAATTTAAAAGATTGATATTTTTTTAAATCTGAGGGGCGAATTGGTCTTTCAAAAATTCGTTTTTCTTCAAGCAATTTTGCACGTTGAGTGCCTGCCAAAAGTGGAGTAGAAGGAGTCCACCATTGCTCACGATCAAAGAACAAAATATTAGCATAAGAGCTATCTGTAACCCAGCCATTTTTGATGATTAGAACATCATCACAATTGCCTTTTTGAGCAAATAATTCATTGATTTTTTTTCGATTTTCCCATTTGTCGCTATAAAATAACTTAAAACTTTCGACCATTTTTAGACTTTGTATAGGTCTGATTTGGTAAGGATGAAATTCTATTTTTTCAATTTGTGTCGTATAAAGGATTCTACATTTATAAACGATATTGGGATTGAGATAAGGGAGCTTTTGCTTTAATATTTGCTTTAAGTCAATAGATTTAAAGCGTTGTAAATTAGATTTTTGTGACAGATTTACTCTGCTTTGATGATAAGCTAGATTGAGGGCTTGCTGATTTTCTATTCGGATGCTTTCGAGTAATCGGGACATAAACTTTATCTATTAATTCTTGATATTCTGAAAAGGCATTGCTGTGTACAGTGATGCCGCCGCCACTTTTAAAATAGTATTTATCCTCTATTTTTTCGATACATCGAATCAAAACGCCACTGTCCACATTTTGGCCATCAAATATTCCAAAAATACCTGTATAAAATCCTCGCTCAAAATCTTCTGCATCTTTTATGATTTCTACCGTTTTCTTTTTGGGTGCGCCTGTGATAGAACCAGCAGGGAGCAATTGTTGAAAAATTGTCCCCAAATTTTCGTGGTAATTGTGGGGCAATTGCCCTACAATTTGCGAACTCATTTGGAACAAATCTTTGCCGTTCGTTTGGATTAAATCTATATATCGAAATTGTTTGACTTGTGTTTTGGTAGCGACTCGATTGATGTCGTTTCGTATCAAATCAACTATAGTATTGTGTTCGGCAATTTCTTTAAAATTGTGGAGCAAATGCTTTCTCGCATCGGGCAAATTTGCATCAATTGTTCCTTTCATTGGATGCGAAGAAATTTGACCATTTTGGATTTTTACAAAAATCTCTGGCGAAAAAACGACTAATTTGTCTTTTATCCAAAGTTTGTATTTGGCTTGACTTTGATGATAAATTTCTTGAAGTGTCCAATTAAAACGCAGTTCTGTCGGAAAGGTCAAATTGCACAAATAGCTATCGCCCAAATGCAAGGCATTTTGGACTTTATTAAAGGCTTTTTGGTATTGCTCAAAGCTTATTGGATGTTTCTCAAACCACAGAGGAAGGCTTGATTGTGAAGCTGGCAAATCATTGGATTTGCCATTGATATGATAGCAAATGGCTTGATTTGAAATCTCATTTAATGGAATAACAATGGGTTCTTTCAATTCAAAATCAAGAACGAAAAGAAAAGGGCGTTTTTCTTTGCCCAATTGATTCATATGTTTTACAAAATCCATTTATGATTGAGACTTTCTATATCTAGAAAAAAGTCAGTTTTTGACCAAACTTAACAAAAAATTAAGGGTCTGATTACCTTTTTTATATTCTAATAATGGAGGTTTTTGGCTTTGCCCAAAAGCGACAACATCGAGATTTTCTATAGCTTTATTGGAAACGATGATTTCCGTTTCTGTTTCTTGTGCCTTTATTTTGGCAATTAATTCATTTTCATCTTTGTAAGTCTCGTAGTGGAGGGTTGCAATGCGAGAAGCTAGTGCCTCATTTTCGATGAGCAAAAGACAGCCATTGGATAAAAAAGGCATCTTATTGAGCATAAAAATAGAGTAATTATAATCAAAATTATTCTTGTATTTGGAATGTAAAACGATACGCTTAAAACCTTCGTGCAAGGTCTTTAGGAAAAAGTCAAAATCGTAGTTGTTAGGAACATAAATCTTGGAAACATTTCGAGAACCTAAGCCAAAATAGTCAAAAATATCTTTGCCTAGTTTTAGTATATCTGCTTCAGATTCATCGCCCTGCAATATGCCGCAGGCATATTTTTTTTGGCGTATAAGGTTTGGAAATTTCCCAAAATAAGTTTGATAGAAAGCGTTTTTCTTTTTATCCGAATTTACAATAATGGCATCAAAACCTTTGACTTTATCTACAATACTAAAATATTTTTTACAGTTAGGTTCTTGCTCTCCCAGCCACTTTGCAAAATACTGTAACGTAAATTTATTTTCCTCAGACAAAATTATCTGAGCATGAAAACCCAAAAGGAAAATAGAAATTATATCATGAAAACTAGCCATTGGAATACTGGATTCTGTAATTAGGCCAATATTTTTAGATTCATTTTGGGGAGGAATGGAGTAGTGTGTAGCCCAATCAGAAAGGACATTTTTTTGCAACCAATGTTGAGCAATCCAGTCCAAAGCCTGATGTTGAAAGGCTTTGGTAAACCAAGCATTATTATACTCGGTTCGGTGCAAAATAGCTTCTAAATAATCGCCTTTTTCTGCGATGTGTTTTCCCAATTTTGCAAGCAAATCTATTCTATCTTCGAGTGTCATTTTTCTAAAATTGCTTTGATTTTTGTCAAACCTAATTGCTGCAAAGTTGCAATATTTTTTTCAGGAATAGCCTCTGGATTAGGATAATTTTCGAGAGCATTGCTGAGACCTTGTTCTCGTAAAATATGTAGGATAGGGTAGGGCGAACGATTGGTATAATTTTCAGGAGCATCAATTGCAGTTCCTGCAAATTGATACTTGGGATGGAAACTGGCTATTTGAAAAACCCCTTCAAAATCTAAAGCCACCAAAATGGAATTGGAAACTTCCAAAAAATCTAAATAATCATAAAAATGTTCCAGCGTATTTTCAATAATGATGAGCGTTGTTGCTGCTTCATCAGCAGCAACTTTGTCTAAATACATAAATTCAGCAGCCAGTAATTGACCCAATTTGTCTAAATCATTTTCTTTAAAAACGACATAACGAATTGTGTCAGCAACAAAAGGTTTTTTTGCAAATGGACACAAATTGAGTCCAATGACCATATTTTGCAACCAAATTTTGCTTTGCTCAATTGCTTTACTCATCTACATCAAGGCTTTTCGGCTGGCAACGTATTTGCGCCAACGCTCCAGAGTTTGCTGCATATCGTCGGGCAAATCTGATTCAAAACGCATTTTTTCGCCACTTGTAGGATGCTCAAAGCCAATAATTTTGGCGTGCAGGGCAGGACGTTCGATGAGTTTAAAGGTATTGGCAACAAAGGTTTTGTATTTTGAAAAAATAGTTCCTTTTAAAACGGCATCGCCCCCATATCGGTCATCATTAAAAAGCGTGTGTCCTGTATATTTCATGTGAACACGGATTTGGTGGGTTCGCCCCGTTTCCAAAACACACTCGACCAAACTCACATAGTATAAATCTTCAAGAACCTTAAAATGCGTAGTCGCATGTTTGCCACTTTCTCCGTCAGCAAAGACACACATTTGCATTCTATTATTGGGATTGCGGCCAATGTGTCCCGTAATAGTGCCCGAAAGTTCATCAAAATTTCCCCAAACAATGGCTTGATATTTTCGTTCTACCGTATGGTCAAAAAATTGCTTAGAAAGGTGACTAACAGCGTGTTCTGTTTTGCCAACAACCATCAAGCCCGAAGTCCCTTTATCAATCCGATGCACCAAACCAGAATGCTCTTGATACATTCGTTCTTCAAGATTTTGGTCTTTAAAATGATAGGCCAAAGCATTGACCAAAGTACCTCTGTAATTACCCACTCCAGGATGGACCACCAAGCCTGGCGGCTTGTATAAGACCAAAACATCATCGTCTTCGTAGCGAATATCTAAAGGAATATTTTCAGCTAAGATATTGGCTTCCGTTCCAGGCGGTTTCGTAAGCGAAACCGTGATTTCGTGGCCAGGTTTGATTTTAAAATTTGGTTTGACCTCTTGTTTGTTGACCCGAATCATGCCAAATTTGATAGCATTTTGGATTTTATTGCGAGTCACCCGTTCAATTTTATTCATCAAAAATTTGTCAATTCGGATGGGTGATTGGTTGGGGTCAGCAACAAATGTATAATGTTCAAATAAATCTTGATTTTCTTCCATTTTCTCAATATCTGTTTAAAGTACGCACTTCTATAATAACTATCTCTACGACTAACAAGTTCACCATCCAAAATAAATAATTAGGCCCAATTGAGTTGCCAAGAGGTTTGTACTTGACGATTGAAGCTCAAAAGCATCAAAAGTATCGGTATAATTATTAAAATTAATTTCTTCTAACTCAACCGCATAATTTGAGTTTGTACCACCCAAGTACATGATTTTTAAATCAAACTCGACACCTCCTTCATGATTAGAGGATAAGGGAATGTTCAAACCCAAAGATGCGCCATAGCTCAAAGCCCAATCGCCAAATTGGCCTTCATTACTCAATTCTTCATCTGCTCCATCGGGTGGGTCAAGGTCGGTGACTCTAGTACGTGCATAAAAATGTTTGCCACCCAAAAATACTTCGGCATAAGGATGTATAAAAAAACGAAAATAGGGCTGCGCTCTAAAAACCGTATGCAAATTGAACAATTTGCTAGAACTTACCTCTTGTACTTCAAACTGAAAACCATCATCATCGGTTAAAAAATAGTTTTCGCTGTAGCGATCAAAGGTATAAGTCCCAAAATCCACACCCGCAAACAAAGGTACACGAGTAGGCAAACGCATACTCACCGCAGCACTGAAGCCAAATCGAGGATCAAGATTTTCGTTCAAGGCATTTTGTGGATATATTCGTGAAAGACCTGCCGAAATTAAAATACGATCCACTTGAAAATTCTCGTCAACATAATCTACATAAGTCGAATCATATTCGACTTGTGCAATACTTTGCTTGCCTCCCCAAAGGCATAAAATAAAACCAAATAATAATTTCTGAATTGAAAATATTGAATTGAACATTTTGAAATTTCTTATATCTTCGAGTTTATTTCGCAAAATACAAAACTTATTGCACTAATAAAGTATTCGT